>JACQQR010000046.1 GCA_016206875.1 Candidatus Omnitrophota bacterium | reverse complement strand
TCCCATGCGTGTTGGAATACGATACTATCAATCTTTGCAATAAAAATTTCAGAATTGAGAATTTTATGCGTCTCTTTTTCTCCGCCCGGTCCGAACCGGCTTTCATAACGAGGCATTCCAAGCGCCGCCATCGTAGGGCACATCAACATGCCGTCTAACAGCCTGCGCATTTGCCGCCGCACGCGTTGTTCCACGTAGTCTTTTCCCTCGGGCAAATTCCATCCTTGCCGGCTCCATTCAATAAAACGCTTATATCGCCCAAGGGCAAGATTTCTGCGTCTTCTTTCAACATTGCGCCAAAGAGACGGAGGCCCTCGAAAGTAAGAATGATAATTTTTGAAATCTCGAATCGCCTGAAATACGTCTCTAAAAATAGCAAGTCTCGAGCGAACTAACTCCGTAGCCGCCCAGCCTTGCTCGGTGAAGGCATATTGAGCCTGTTCGTCTACGCCTCTGCGCCGGAGCCAGCCGTGGCGGGCCAAATTGTCCAAAGCCATCCAGAGATTGCCGAGATTTTTTTCCGGGTCACGGGTATTGTAACGCCGGGCAATGTCCATCACGCTCACCCATGCAGGCTCTGAGTCTTCGGGCCTCCCGAATAATTCATCAAAAACACCGTGACTCGCCAGCACATAAAGAGCCGGAATTACCGTAAGTCCGTTGATATGCGCAGACATCATGTACTGGGCCCGGGCCTTCTCGGAAATTTCGCTCCACTTCGCAGCCCCGAGACTTTGCGCGGAAGAAGTGACCCAGCCATGCAAGCGCATCGCCGGCCCATCGGGCTTGGTGCCCGGCGGGGCCCTTCTTCCCACAGCCCCACGCATTTGCCTGCGGTGAAATTCAGCCGCTCGCCGTCCAAATACGCGTTCGATTTCAGGAAGTGTGTTGATAGCAATATTCACTGCCGGTACAGTAGACGCCCCCATCATCATCTGATGCGCATAGGGTTCACCGGATTCTATTTCAGTCGCTGTGGGCGTGACTTTCACGTACGACAAGCCTTCGCCTTTTATGAGAGACTCCAGGCCTTCGGAGTGAAAGCCCCCCGTAATAAGCGCTACGCGCGAAGCGCGCGGAGCTTTCTCCAGCACAGCCATCATGTTTGTAAAGAGGGCGTTTTCGCGCTTTGAGGCGAGTTGGTAGAATCGGAGTGACTCACGAAAAATTTCGGCGATAGCTTCCACCCTCACCCCACCCGCTCCCTCAAGAGAGAGAGGGGGATCGATTTGCGCCAATGTAATCCGCGCAGAAAATATTTCCGGCGATAAAATTTTCTGTTTCTCCAAAACCTCCGAGTACTCGGTGCGCGAAAGTTCTAAGGCGAATAACTTTTTTACGAGCACATAATCTTTGAGAAGCTCCACCCAGCCTTTTTCTTCCGGAGTTTTTGCCAAGGCCGTCACCAGCTCATGATTTAATTTCTTAATCTCTTCAAAAAAAGACCCGGCTTCCATTTCCTGAGCCAGGAGCAAAAGCCCCAGGTATTTCATCAGCGTGTAATAGTCGCTGAACGAAAAGCCTTTGGGCTTGGCCTCAGCATAAAAATGCTCGAGAAAAAGCCGCACGTCTACCGGATAAGAGGCCTCAAGCGGAGAAAGACGGCAGCGGGAAAGCGCTTCAAAAATGCCGGCGTAACCGGAATCGAACTCATGTTGGATGAGCCATTTTTTTAAGCGCTCTAGGTCACGCTCTATTTTTGGGCGAAAGCGGCTCCCGATTACTTTTCTTTCGTTCCGGCGAATGGAAAAATAACGGGCCAGTCCCGGGTAATCAAACTGATGCGTCAGTTGGGTGAAATCTACTTTGAGAAATTTCCGGGCATAGCTTTCGAGTTTGTCTAATTGGCCCAGGGCCCCCAAGCGGCTTTCTTGAAACCGAAGCCAATTGCGCACAAAGCCGGCTAATTCGGGATTGATCCCTGGCCCCTCTCCCTGAATCCCTCTCCCTCTGCTGTCTTGAGCGCGCCCGCCTCGGCGGGTCCGCCTGTGGCGGAAAGGAGAGGGGTCAAGATAAGAAAGAATTTTATTTCTAAGTGAGAATAAAAAAACGTCCGACTCGTTCTGCCTGCGCACAACTTCTTGATATGCTTTTACGTTGTCACGGTAAAGCGCTTCCGTCTCTATGCCATAGGCGCGGATTTTCCGGCCTGATTTCAAAAGGAATACGCCTGAGCCGCTTATGATTCCTTCTTCCAGCAAGTCTCCGGCAATTTTTTGATTGAGCGATTCTTCTTTAAAAAAACGCAGCAGGCCGTGGGAAACCGGCCCGGCGAAGCCCCCTTCTAAAAACAACGCGTTCACGCCCTCTTTTTGGGCCAAGTACTCCAGAATTTTTGCGATATTTTCTTGAACACGGGTTTGGCCGTGCGCATCCTGAATGTGAATGACACAGGGAGGGTCAAGCGAAGGGCGTCCCGGATACGAAATATTTTTCTGATGAACCGAGGGAAAATAGGAATCGCTGATTCTGCCCAGCTCGGAAGGAAGGCTGAGGCAAAGCGGCCCGCGCCCGCCTACGGGCTCCTGCGCATACGCATTAGAAATAATTGAGAAAAGAGTAAAATAAATGGAGAAAAAAAGGGCGGAAAATCGTATGAATTTTTTGTTCTCGAAAAGTTTCATTGAGTGATTGTGCCGGCCGGGCAACGCAACATCTACAAGCCGTTTGGGATGAATTTTTGTAAGCGTTCAGGGTGGGTGTCATGCC
>JACQQR010000047.1 GCA_016206875.1 Candidatus Omnitrophota bacterium | reverse complement strand
TTCCGGCGAAGGCCGGAATCTTTCCGCCAACGGCGGATCCGCCTTTGGCGGAAAAACCTCAAAACAAGATGCCAGCCTACGCTGGCATGACACCCACCCTGAATGCTTACCCCTCTTGTAAGGGAGAGGGAAAAATTTCTCATTTTATAGCACACTCACCGGCGAGACATCTACTAAAAGTTGAACCGAAGAGGGCTTCTTTATTTTCTTAAGCGCCCGGTAAATCACCGGATTCATTGATTCAATGTTTCGCCCCTTCAACATAACATGCCATCTGAAAAATCCCTTGAGCTTAAATATCGGCAAAGGCGAAGGGCCCATCACAATAAATTCATCCGCCGACCGGGTGTGCTCCAAGGCTTCCTTTAAGAGCTTGGAAAAATCAAGCAGGCTTTTTTCCGATTTTGATTTCATCACAATATTAATCAAATAAGAAAAGGGCGGATAAGCCAGCTCTTTACGTTTCTCCAGCTCGGATGCGTAAAAAAGTTCGTAGTCGTGCATTTGCGAGGCCTTGAGCACGTCGTGATGCGCCAAGTAACTTTGCACAATCACGCGTCCGGGATTTGCGCCCCGCCCTGCCCTCCCCGCCACCTGCGTGAGCAATTGAAACGTTTTTTCGTTGGCCCTGAAATCGGGAAGGCTTAAGTTAATATCGGCCAGAATCACCCCCACCAAAGTCACGTGCGGAAAATCAAAGCCCTTGGCAATCATTTGCGTGCCCACAATCATGTCGATTTTCCCGGCCTTAAATTGAGCGAGAATGCCGTCCACTCTTCCCTTTTTTCTGGCCACATCGGAATCCACGCGCGCGATTTTGGCCTTGGGAAAGGCCTTGGCGAGCTCGCTTTCGATTTTTTCCGTGCCCAGTCCTCCGTATTTTAAGTGAGGCGCATTGCAGGAAGGGCAATTGAGAATCGGAGCGCACTGAAAATTACAGTAATGGCAGAGGAGCTTACCGGTCTCCATGTGAAATGTGAGAGACACCTGGCAGTGCTTGCAGGATAAAATGAATCCGCACTTGAGACAATGAACAAAGGTGGAAAATCCGCGGCGATTCAGAAAAATGAGAATGCCTTGAGCGAGCTCCAGATTTTTTGCGATTTCTTCTTTCAGGCGATCGGAGAAAATCACCGGCCGCTTTTTGCGCTTAAACTCTTCACTCAAATCCACAATTTCTACTTCGGGAAGCTTTCTATCCACCACCACCCGTCGGGAAAGCACGAGGCGCTCTACGCGCGCTTCCTGGCACGAGTAGCGCGTTTCCAGCGTGGGCGTGGCCGTGCCCATCACAAAGAGCGCCCCGGTGAGTGAGGCCAATTTTTCCGCCGTCTCGCGCGCGTGGTACCGCGGCACTTGATCTTGTTTGTAGGTGAACTCCTGCTCCTCATCCATCACAATCAATCCCATGTTTTCAAGCGGGGCAAAAAGCGCGGAGCGCGGCCCAAGAACAATTCTCGATTTTCCCGATTTCACGCGCAGCCAGGCTTTTAACTGCTCCACGCCGGTAAGACGGCTGTGAAAAATCTCCAATAGCGTGCCGAATCGCTCGATAAAGCTGTGTTTAATCTGCTCGCTTAAGGCAATTTCCGGAAATAGGCAGATGCTGGTTTTTCCCCGGCGGAGATTTTCTTCAATCAGGCGAAGATAAATTTCCGTTTTGCCGCTGCCGGTAATCCCGTGAAGAAGCACGGGCTTTTCGTGCGCGGAAGAATTCATTTTTCGAAGAAGTGTATCGAAGGCGGATTGCTGCTCCCCGGTTAAGGCATGCGCTTGTCCAGCCGGTTGGACAATGGAGTGTAACTCGGTATGTGCCGGCCCCGGGCCATATCGTTCCAAAAGCCCGTCAAGAGTCATTTCGCGCGCGAAAAGAAAATGAGGGAGTATTTGATCCATGGCTTCACCGAGTGAGCAAAAATAAAATCGGCTGAGCCAGCGGGCCAATTCCAAATCGGTAGCGCGCAATATGGGCTCTAGATCCATCACCTTTTCAAGGGCACGCAATCCTTTAAAGCGCTCCCCTTCGGAAATGCCAACGGCAATTCCAATCGAAGAACGGTTTCGAAACGGCACGCGCACTCGGCAGCCCACTGTAACTTTTTCCAGCCATTCAGGGCCCACTTCATAATCATAAGGCTCTGAGAAGGGTATAGGCAAAGCCACTTGAACGCGGTGGATGGTTTGAGTTTCTAGAATGCTATTTTCTAAATTCATGTGATTCGGTTCTGTTTCCTAAGTTCATGCCTGGTTTGTCACCCCCGCGGAAGCGGGGGTCCAGTGACTTTAGCATTGTCTGAAAAACCAAGTCGCTGGATTCCCGCTTTCGCGGGAATGACAAGCTCCCCCAATGAAATTGAACGCGTATCAAGTGCTTTTAGTGATACGTACCCGTTGTAATCGCTCCCGAATCATTTTCATGTCTTCCCAGGTTTTGCGTTTGTCGGCGGGATTTCTCAAGAGATAGGCGGGATGAAACGTGGGCATTACGGGAATGCCTTCATAACTTCCCCAATTTCCGCGCAATCGTGTAATCGAAGTGCCGGTGCCAAGCAAGGTTTGGGCGGCAAAATTTCCCAACACACAAATGATTTTGGGCTGAATAATCGCAATTTGCTGTTTTAAATACGGCTGGCAGTTGATCACTTCCTCGGGCAAGGGATTCCGGTTTGCGGGAGGGCGGCACTTGAGCACATTGGCGATGTACACCTCGCCTCGTTTGAACCCAATCGATTCAATAATTTTTGTAAGAAGCTGCCCGGCCTTCCCTACAAACGGCAGGCCTTGCAGATCTTCTTCAAAGCCGGGCGCCTCGCCCACAAACAGGAGTTCGGCCTCGGAGTCGCCGGAGCCGAACACCACGGATTTGCGAGTGTTGGCGAGTTCCGGGCACAGTGTGCAAGGCCGGACAATTTTATTGAGGGCTTCAAGAGCGGCTTGCTTGCCCCCATGACTCTTTCTTTCCCCGCCTTCGGGAGAAAGAGAGAGTGATGGAGCCAGTGGAACATGTTTAATCCCACTCGACTCTAAATACTTCAGGTACTGCTCTGATTTTTTGAGCGCTTGCTCAAATTTGGATGGCGTTTTGGATAGCGTCATGAGGTGATTATAATCTCGTCTACTATATCGCGCGAGGCATGGGGTTTGGCGAGGCTCGCCACATTTTTTTTCTTGTCTGCAAGCTCTTCCGGCGTTTCTAAAATTTCTTTCACAATTTCATATAAGTCGTTGGGCGAGAGAAGGCGCCAACAGGCGTTGTAGGCCTCCAGGAGGCGTAAATTCCCTTCTTCCTGGCCCGGAATCACGGAATAAATCATCATGGGAACTTCTTTAATCAGTGATTCACTGGTGGTAATCCCTCCCGGCTTGGCAACCAGGATGTCGGAGCTATCCATCAATTCGTCCATATTATCTACAAATCCCAGCACAGCCACGGGAAACGGAAATTCTTCTTTCTCGAGCCGCGCTTTCTTTTCTTTATTTTCGCCGCAAACAATGACGGCTTGAATATGATGCTTGAGCGCAATGAGTGATCGCAGATACCGTAAAGCGGGCCCATAGCCGAAAGATCCGCTCGTAAAAAGAAGCGTCAGGCGATGTTGGCTCAACCCCAGGGACTCGAGTGAAATTTGTTTCTTGTCTTTATGGGAGACTAAAAATTTATGAAGCACCGGAATTCCGGTCACCCGGATTTTTTTCCCTTCAATGCCCCACCGGCGGATCATGTCCTCCCGCGTTTCTTTGAACATCACGCAATACTCATCCACTCCCGGATGAATCCAAAGGGCATGCGTATAAAAATCCGTCACGACTACGCGGATAAAGCTCGAAATTTCTCCGCGCCTTTTCAGTTGCGCCGCATTGTGAATGCCCAGAAAATGAGTGAACACAATTTGTTTCGGCTTTTTTTGTCTGAGGAAGTTCTCATATCCGTCCAGAACTCCGGATTTGAAATATTGTTTGAAGCCTTGGGTTAGATAATGAACGGGCCTAAGATTTAAAAGCCAGAAAAAGAAAAGCCAGACAATGGGCAGCGTGTGCACCAACCACCAATAAACACCGGTGTAAAACTGCGAAAAAAGTTTCGGGGTGAATAGAAGCGTATCCGCTACTTCGACGGCAAATGGCGTGCCGCGGCGCCGCAGCTCCTCTTCAATAGCCAGAGCCGCCATTTTATGCCCGTGGCCGGCGAGCGAATAGCTGATCACAATCATGCGCTTACGACTATCGAAGCCGCCTCTTTCAAGCCGGGAACAATATAGTTGGGATGAAAACCTTTTTTGAGCAGTGCCGAATCCTTTTTTCCGTGGCCGGTGAGCACTAAAATTGTTTTCAGGCCGAATCGTTTCCCCGCTTCTACGTCTGTTGCCTTATCCCCGATGTAAAATGTTTTTTTCTTCTCATACGCCAAATGTTTCGAGGCCAAACGAAATAGCCGCGTTTTGGGCTTCCGGCAGCGACAGCCATGATGTTTTCCATGAAGGCAATAGAAAACAGAGTGAATGGGCACGAGTGACGCTTCAAGCTCCTCGAGCATATTCAGGGTAATTTTTTTTAGAGAGGACTCTGAATATTTCTTGTCTCCGATGCCGGCCTGGTTGGAAATTAAAATAATTTGCCAGCCTTTTTGGGATATGTGTTTGAGGGCCTGAATGACACCCGGAAGAAATCTGAAATGCTTCCAATGCTTGATGTAATCACCGATGGGGTCTCGGTTGATGACGCCATCGCGATCGATAAAAACCACTTTATTCAGTGCTCGTTTCGGCATAGTCGTAAGCGGATAGCGGGGCCTTGTCATTCCCGAACGCGCCCGCCTCAGGCGGGTCCGCCGAGGCGGAAAAGCGGGAATCCAGTGACTTTGCCACACAATTTGAAGTCACTGGACCCCCGCTTTCGCGGGGGTGACAAACTATGTATAAACTTACTGAACAGCATGTTAAACGCCCAACGCTATTTTTGTTTCATTTCCCAATATTTCGCATAGCTCATCAACTGATACAGCGAATGAAAATAGGACATCAG
>JACQQR010000045.1 GCA_016206875.1 Candidatus Omnitrophota bacterium | reverse complement strand
TACAACAAAAAATCAAGTCAGGATTTTGAAGAGCATTTCACGCGCGAACGTGCCCTACGTGAATATGCAGAATTGTTTAAGAGCTTGGCATGCTAAAGTAAGTAAAAGCTGCGGCCTCCCATCCTCACCAGGCGTGCATATCACTTAAGGCACTTGGGAAATAGACAGAATAATCGAATGGTTTGTCACCCCCGCGAAAGCGGGGGTCCAGTGACTTTTTCATTACGCCAAGAGCAAAGTCACTGGATTCCCGCTTTCGCGGGAATGACAAGCAATCACCCGATTTCTCGTAGTATAAGCCATTAGGTCATTTTGCAAAGATTCAGTTATAATATACTTCACAATTCGTGAGCCTGTGAAGTATAGCGTCACCGAATCCGAAATCAATTTGCATGGGGATTCTTGCCCGTTCGATAAACCCACGAAATCTGATGCGAACACCTTCGTAATCAGCACCTTCCTTGATCTTCCGGCCGGCAACACTCATAGAATCAAACGTGAGCCCATCAGGCACAACCTTTGTCTGGCAAATTTCTTTGATCACCTCTTCGATCTTGGCTACCTGATTGTCGTATTGAGCAAGAAAATCTATATCCATGGTTGTCCGTCTTTCGAGAACTTGCCAGACGGTGAACATGAGCGCCCCTTTGAGGATAAATTTTTCAGCATACTTTGACCGGCTGAAACGATAAAGAAACCGTTCCATTCCGTAGTATTGAAGCACCTCGGCGAAGGGGCGGTTTGTTTCTTTGGCTTTATTTTGCAGCCTTGCCCGCACAGACGCCTCTACATTTTTTATGTTTTGTTTCATATGATGGCTTCCAGGATCGGCTTGATGATATTGGTAACCCTGCAAATCTTTGCGTACCACATGATTTCTTTTGGCGGGGCCTTCTTTTCTGTGACAGCTACTTTAAGCGCTTCGCGGGCAATTTGAACGCCGATTTTATTCCTGAATTTGAAACAATCTGCAATGGTTTTCGCCAGACTATAAATTCGCACGATATGGCCGTCGATTCTGTGCTCTTCAATTCCTGCCTTCCATGCTTCGAAGGTGAACCGATAATATTTGATTGGAGGGAAGTCGATCTTATTAGCTCGGGCACCTCGTGGAATGGCCAGATCGACATAATGGGGAACTTCGTCCGTTACTTCATGAAACGACAGTGCAGAAACTAAGCAAACAACCCCCTTTGGGACTTGAAGTGCCGCCACAACGAGATCAGGATTCGAAAGGACACTGTTTTCTTGAAGCTTATAAAGACCTCTGCCAATTTTCTCTATCACCCTTTCTTTTTCAAGCACTAGAAGCGTATCGGGATGGAACCCTGCTTTGAGTACGGCCGAAAAACGGGCTATGCCCTTCTGCCTTTTAAAAAAAGTGATGAGTTTTTTAGTCTTTGAAACCATGGGAATATCCGTATATTTCGTAAATACTTGTTAGCAAGTGTATACGATTTATACGTCATGTCAAATAGTATTCCTCTCAAAGGAGAGGAAAGCATCATGTCTTTTTCTTTTGCCCGATCAACACGAGGGCGTATCCAAAAAAGTCATCCAGCCCTGTGGCCGGATCCCAGGAGAAATAATGAAATCGCTCCTTAAGGGGCATCTTGGAGTGCCGGGTAATCCTGTCCAGAAAATAACGGGGCGCATGCAACAGGCGCTGGGTCAACCAGAAATTGAGCGTATCTCCAATCACACCCGAGCCAATCACTTTGGCGTCGTATAAGTCGAGTTTCCTGGAAATGTCCGCTAACTCCCCTCGAAAATAAGGAATCTCAAGCCCCAGCATCCATCGATTCATTTTCTCCAGCATAAATTTCCCGATTCGATAAGGAATAAAAGCCGCGTTCGGAACACTGACGATCAACAGCCCGCCGGGCCTTAAAAGCTCTAGATGTGATTCATAGATTTTGAACCGCTCCGGATAACGGAAATGCTCGGTAAAACCATAAGACATGGCCACGTCAAATTGTCCGGCAAGCTCCGGCGGAGGGGAAAAAGCGTCCTGAAGCACCGGCGTAAACGCACAATTCCATTGAGCAAAAAACTCTTTAGCGCGCTCCAGGGCCCATGGGTTATTATCCAGAAGCGTGGCATGAGCGCCTTGTAAGCTCATCAGAAGCGAACAAGTTCCCCTTCCCGCCCCGATTTCAATCACTTTGAGTCCCGCGCAGGAACCCAGGCGGCGGGAAATCTCGCGCCGGATTTTCTTCCACCGAACGGTCCGGCCTTCCCGCTCGATATCCAGCTTGTTTGCCTCACGGCTGAAAGCGCGGTTCCATATTCGAGTCCAGACTTCCGGATTTGTATTGTTCATTTCTGCAGGACCCCTAATTGAAGAAAATTTTTAAAAAAGGCCTGATGTTTGCGCGAAAAATCATGCATCGCGGCATGACATTTTAGAAAAATATCGTCGGAAAAAATAAATCCGTTCTTGGGAATCCAGGGCCAGGCATGGGCAAATTCCCGCATCATATGGTCATATGAATGAAGACTATCGTGGAAAAATATATCCACGCGCTTCAAGGAGGCCAGTAGCGCGGGAAGTTCCACGAGGGAATCCCCCAGAATCAACTGCCATGAAGTTCGCAAATGCGCCGGCACAAGCCAACCCACTTCTTGCATATGAGAAACTGTAGAAATATCTTCGCGCTTGAATGAATACCCCTTTAAAAAAGGCTGCAATGCGCCTTCCGGCGAAGAAACAACGGGCAAATCAATGGAATATAGTCTTCCCTTTTGATTGGCGTCCAGCGCCTCCAGGATCACGGCGCTGGAGGAGCCATGGGCCACCCCCGTTTCTATCATCACTTCCGGGCATGCCAAACGCACAAAGGATCGCAAAGCAATCAGCTTCCAGGCGCTTAACGTACCGTTGATGCGATCCTGCGAGCGCAAAATGCCTGCTACAACCGGAGAATGGACGGATTCTTCTACCAGGCGCTCAATATCGCGAACCGGGATATCCGGAAAATAATGTTTCAGCAAATGCAGAAGATTTTTTCCGGGTAAAAGATGATCCATCATGTTTTGAACATAGGCAGCACGCATGAGCGGCGGCAAATGAAAGAAGGGATGGTTGAAAAAAGTTATCGGCATAAACTTTTATACAATTGGATTATTTTTTGCGTGACCTGTTTCCACTGAAATTGTTCTTGCACTACTTTTTTGGCTCTTTCAGCCATTTGCTTTCTTTCTTCTTCACATTGCAGCAATTCCTTAAGCGCATGCTCCAATGCCCGCTCATCGCAAGGAACCACCTTCCCTGCCCGAGCGGCGTCAATTTCACGGCAAATATTGACCTGGTCGCTCACCACAACCGGAAGTCCTGCGGCCATTGCTTCAATGACTGCAATTCCGAAATTTTCCTGGCGGGACGGGAGGCAAAAGATATCGCTGTCCCGCAGTAACGCCAGCTTTTGCCTGCCTTCTACATATCCCAATAAGGTTACGGAAGATTCTATATTGTTTCTCCGAATGAAACGCTTCAGTGATTGTAGATACCCGTCGTCAGGACCGGCAATCACTAAATGAACAGCCGGATTTTGCTGATGCATAGAAGAAAAGGCTCGGACCAGCAAATCCAGGCCTTTTTTGAAATGGATCCTCCCCAGAAAGAGAATGATTTTTTTTCCCAGCAAGGGAGAATGCCGGGCGCGAAACTCGCCTTGAGGCAGTGCCTCAAGATAATCTTCCATAAAAACGCCCAAGGGAATCACTGCCGCCGTGGCCTTAGATCCAAAAAGCGCTGACCGGTTTTTTTCCTCCTCGGAAGTGAAATGAATGGCCCCGGCCTGCTCGAGATTCTTTCTTTCAATCAGCCATCCATAAATTTGTTTCTTAAAACCATGCCGGCTCAGAGAGTAACGGTCCAGCATGCCGCAAGGCCGGATAATATAAGGAATTTTTTTTTGATGGCAAAGACGGCTTGCGATGTATGTAGGGTACCACCAAATGCCGTGAATATGGACTACATCAAAACCCGCAAGGGTCTCTTCAAGCCTGTTTTTTAAATCAGGCGCATAACAATAGGGACGAGGCCATTTTCTCTGGAACTGTTCTATAGTAAATCCGTTTTGAGACCGACCACCGGCGCTTGCCGTGGTAAAAATAGTTACTGAATGGCCTTCAAGAACCAATTGCCTGGTGAGATCGAATAAGGCCCTGGCCGGACCTCCGGTGGTTCCGGAAAGGCTCGGGATGACGTGAAGAATGTTCATAAACTGAACAGAAGTCTCTTGAACGCATCGAAATTGAACAGGACACGGGGGTCCAGACGAAACGCCTCCGCAAGATTTTCTTTGACTTTTGCCTTGTCACGGCGAATCCAGTGAAACTCAGCCTTTTTGGCGAGAATACGGCTTTTGTACATCCGGTATCTGGGGTCTTGTTTTCTCGTTTCCAGTTGGACCAGTTGTTTTTCCAGAATATCCAGATAGATACCCGCCGTGGTTTTTTCATCAAACCGCTTGGTGTAATTGCCCGGATACATGCGGTACCGGGCTACAGGCCGGTCATCCTCCAAAAGGCCGATGGCATAATATGCGGAAAAGCGAAGACACCAGTCATAATCCTCGTGAGTGGGAAATTCTGTATCGTACAATCCGACTTTGTCCAAACATTCTTTGCGGAATGTGATCGTGGAGGTCAAAAAAGAGGATTTGTCGAGAAACCTCAAAAAACCGGAGCCTTTTCTTCTTTCCCGCCGGTAGTACTTTTGAATCTGTCGTGTGTTTACATCATCCGGCTTTCCGAACGCATCGATAACCGTCACGGCTCCGTGCACGAGGCCTACCTCAGGATGTTCCTCCAAAAACCGGAGCGAACGCTCCAGGCGCTCCGGAAACCACACATCATCCGCATCAAGCAAGGCGATATAACGACCCAGCGATAACCGCATGCCCGCATTTCTTGCGCCCGCTGCCTTTTGATTTTCGCGCAAAAAGCAATAACGAATTTTCCCTTCGCTCTCATAGCGACGCGCGATTGAGTCGGTAGAGTCTTGGGAACCGTT
This sequence comes from Candidatus Omnitrophota bacterium, assembly GCA_016206875.1. Taxonomy (GTDB): domain Bacteria; phylum Omnitrophota; class Omnitrophia; order Omnitrophales; family JACROU01; genus JACQQR01. The sequence goes on along the minus strand of JACQQR010000045.1, from coordinate 3,412 downwards.
GTTGACCAAAATAATTTCATAGTTGCTCACTGTTTGCGCCAACACGCTTTCAACGGCGGTTTCCAGATATGCGGCATTGTTGTAACTGGTGATGATGACGGAAACTTCAGGCTCAGGAGACATAGCTGGGTCTCGGATTTTTTTCCGTAAGAATATCTTGAATGATTTCCCGGACGTGCTGTTTGTATAAATGAACGGAGAAACCTTGAACCCGTTCTCTGGCATTTTGAGCCATTGTCATTCTCGAATCTTCATTTTCGAAAAAATACAGAATTTTTTCTTTCAAAATTTCTACATTTCGAATGGGCACCACAAATCCGTCCGTGCCGCTGCGAACCACATCGGAGCCTGCCGCCGTGTTCTCTGAGACAATGACAGGCACTCCGCGCGACATTGCGTCCAACGCCACTAAGCCAAATGCATCATAAATCGAAGGGAGAACCAGCACATGGGCTCTGTCAAAGTACGTGCTCAAGCGTTCGTAAGGCACGTACCGTTCATACCGGAAAAAATCACGATACGGTGCCAGGCTTCGAGAGGACACCATCCGGTCTCCTATCATCAAGAGTTCCATTTGAGGATGATGCAGCTGCTTCACCGCTTCCAGAAGATACTTGATTCCCTTCCGCTGGGTCAACTGCCCGACAAATAGAATGCGGAAAGGCTCCTTCTTTTGGCGCGTTGTCCTCACCCAATGATCGGTGGCATGAAATCCATGAAACAAGGTGATTAATTTACGATCCGGTACGCCCGCTTCAATATGGGAGCGCCGGGCAAAGGTGGAAGGCACCAGGATATAATCCGCCAGCTCTATTTCACGCTGTACATCGTCCAGATAACGTTCCAAAGGAGGCCAGTTGGGAAACGAAGAAGAAAAATCAGGGTCCAGTTCTATCTCTTCCCGGACTAATTTTCGTCCCAATGAAAAATGAATATCATGTTGATCCACGATGGCTCTTTTTCCCATTGCCTTGGCTTGCCGGATAGACGCCAGAGCGCTTCCGCTGAGACCGATGAATAAATCAAATGATGCCCGTGCTACCCGGCGGGCCACATGCCGGTCAAACATCTGATTCGTATAATACACCACCTGATCCATTTGAGTCGAAAACCGGTTCACAAGACAGGAAGCCGCACGCCGAATCACTTCGGGCCAAATATAGGAATGAATCAGTTGTTCATCTAAAAAATGGGCATGCCTGCGCGTGAAGTACCCGGAAAAAAATTTCCGGTGCTTCGGATTTTTATAACTATAAATTGTGGTCCAAAAAGCTTTTAAAAATCCCGCCTCCTGGATCGCATAGGCCAACGGGTAGGAAAATTGGACACCCCCATGAGACAAGATTACGCCGGGTTTATGCTGAGACATTTGTTTCTGTGTTCGAAAAATTCTCAAACCAATGACTTAAGATAAAAAGCGACCACGGCAACGACCAGTGAATTTTTCCAGAAAGAAACTGTTTCCAGACAGATTGCATTACAGAGGCCTCGAGAGGAAGGCGTGCGCTTCCGCCGGACTCAAATTGAGATGCCACGCGCTCCTTGCAGGAAGTACGCATCCAATGGGCAATGGGCAAAGTAAAACCTTGTTTGGGGCGGCGCAAAATGCTCTCCGGAAAATCCGGTTTAACTATTTCCTTAAGCCATCTTTTATGCTCCGCCGGATCGAACCTGCCGCCGAAATTTTTCGATAGGATCTCCGATACAATTACGTGATCCAGATAGGGAACTCGCACTTCAATAGAATGGCGCATACTCATGATATCCGTGTCTCGAAGCAATTGATCATGAAGATAATACGTAAATTCCATATACGTGGCTCGATCTAGATTGGAAACAAGCCCGGCCAAGGGCCGCTTTGAATCTAAAGAAAAAGAAGCGGGTTCCAATCGGCGTCCGAGCAACTTTTGGACCAGATCAAAAGAAAATAGGCCTCGGTACACTCGGTACACATCGGTCACATCCGCATGCATCAGATAATCCAGACGGCTGGCTCCGGATAATCCAGAAAAACGCGCTATGACTTTCAATAGGGAGATGATTCCCGGTTTTAAATTTCTTGGAGTTTGAGCCAAAATTTTGTGCAGGGCATACACAACATCCAACCGCTTAAAATGGGCATATCCGGAAAAAACTTCGTCGCCGCCAAGCCCGGATAATAATACTTTAAAACCCATCGCTTTGGCTTGCCGGCTTACCAAAAAAGTATTCAGACCGTCTCCTGTCGGCTGGTCCATCGCCTGGATGAACGGAGTGATTTCATGCACAACATCTCCGGCCCCCATTTTGCATTCGTGATGATGCGTTTTAAAATGCCGGCTCACCAATTTCGCGTAATCCGACTCGTCATATTCCGCTTCTTCAAATCCCAGGCTGAGTGTATGAATCGGCGCCTGTGATGAACGGCTGGCCAGCGCAACCAGCGCCGAAGAGTCCATTCCCCCGCTTAACAAAATGGCCAGCGGCACATCACTCGTGAGATGCTGCGTGATCGCCTCAAGAAATAGAGTTTGCAGCCTTTCTTTATGGAAAGGAGTTTGATCTTGGATTTGGAGAATTTCCGCCAGATTCCAGTACGAATGAATGGAGAATGGCCGATCCGGTTTCCACAGAAGATAATGTCCCGGCTCCAGACAATGGATCTCTTTGAAAATAGTGAATGGCGGCGGAATAGACCCCTGTTGGAGAAAATAAGATATACCTTGCGTGCCCAGCTGCCCGTATAGTGGATTCGTTCGAGCCAGAGCCTGCGCTTCAGAAGCAAATAAAAATCGGCCGTTTTTTTCGGCAAAATAAAGAGGTTTGATGCCCAACCGGTCCCTGGCCAAAAACAACTGCTTTTTCTTTTGATCCCAAATGGCAAAAGCAAACATGCCTCTCAAATCTTTGAGGCAATCTGTACCGCGTTCTTCATATAGGTGAAGTATGGTCTCGGAGTCTGTGTGAGAGCCAAACACATGCCCTTGCGCAATTAATGTTTTGCGCAGCTCCCGGTAATTGTATATTTCTCCGTTATAAGAAAGCCAAATCGAGCCATCTTCGTTGGTCATAGGCTGCTTTGCCGACTCAGACAAATCAATAATAGACAGCCGCTGATGCCCTAAAGCAATGTGGGCATCGGTGAATACACCTTTTTGATCCGGCCCTCTATGCCGTAGATTTTTGAGAATATCCAGGCACATTCGTTCATTTTCTTTGTCAAATCCGGAAGCGCTTGAAGCAACTCCCGCAATACCGCACATGATTGTGTCCCTTCCTCGTCATGCTAAAAAGTTGCAAAGCTAAAACATACTTTGGAGTCATGCAGTCCGGATGCTTCGCTGCGCTCAGCATGACAGCGATCTAAACCACACGAATGCTGCGCTCATTTTCATCAAGAGTTCTTTGCATCATACGGTGAAAGAGATACGGG
>JACQQR010000048.1 GCA_016206875.1 Candidatus Omnitrophota bacterium | reverse complement strand
TTTCAAAAAGAGTCTTCTTAAGTGATGGTCCCATATCGTTTTCCCCCTTTGGCTCGGGTTACTTTTATCTTGGGGCAACGATAGGGTCAAAATTCAATTCGGGTTACTTTTAATTAGGGGCAATTCGAAATTAGAAGAATTCTTGACTTTGGCGCGGGAGTCGGCTATATTTTCGTCAGTCGTCAAGAGGTTTTATATCCTTTTAAACTGGTTCTGTGAAACCAGAAAGGGAAGCCCATGAAACACAAGACCGTATTCAATCGTTTCACTATGTGCCTGCATCTCCAGCCGGAGAACGGGCATTTTTTTTGCCTTGGGAAGGTGCATTAGATGGAATCTCAAGATAGTGTCCGAAAAATTTTGGATGCGCAGGGCGTTGACCGGGCTATTACGCGTATGACGCATGAAATCCTGGAGAAAAATAAGGGCACGGAACATTTGGTGCTGATTGGCATTGAGCGTGGCGGCGTAATTTTGGCCGAGCGCCTGCGGCACAAAATCCAGGAAATTGAAGGCGTGAGCGTGCCCAAGGGGACGGTGGATATTACGCTATACCGCGATGATTTGGGCGAAGGCCAAAGCCAGCCTGTGATGCGCGGCACTCATTTGGAATTTGATATCACGGGAAAAAAAGTGGTGCTGGTGGATGATGTGCTTTTCACGGGGCGCAGTGTGCGTTCGGCGCTGGACGCGCTGATTGATTTCGGCCGGCCCAAGTGGGCCGAGCTGGCCGTGCTCGTCGATCGCGGCCACCGTGAGATTCCGATACGCGCCGATTATGTAGGTAAAAATATTCCCACTTCTCTGGATGAAGAAGTAGCTGTGTGCTTTAAAGAAACAGAGGGCGTGGATGAGGTGTGTGTGGTGAGAAAGGCAAAATAATCCCCCTCTTGAGAGGGGAATTCACTATGACGAAAGCCGCCATGATGGAAGAACCTTTGATGAAATCGAGAAATGTTCACTGGACGCGTAAAGACCTTCTCGGCTTAAAAGAGTTAAGCCGTGAAGAAATTGAGCTCATTTTAAAAACGGCCGAGTCGCTCAAAGAAGTTTCTACGCGCTCCATCAAGAAAGTGCCCACGCTTCGCGGCCGCACTGTGGTGAACTTTTTTGCCGAGCCTTCCACACGCACGCGCGCCAGTTTTGAGCTGGCCGAAAAGCGCCTAAGCGCCGACTCGCTTAATTTTTCCGGCTCTTCTTCCAGCCTGGTCAAAGGGGAAACGCTGAAAGACACGGCGAAAAATATTGAGGCCCTGCAAGTAGATTTGATTGTGATCCGCCATTCCTCCTCGGGCGCGCCGCACCGCCTGGCAGAGTACGTAAAGCCGGGCATCGTCAATGCCGGCGACGGCACCAACGAGCATCCCACGCAGGCGCTTCTCGATATGTTTACGCTCAAGGAGAAAAAAGGGAAAATTGAGGGCCTCAAAATTTCTTTTATCGGCGATATTCTGCACAGCCGCGTGGCCCGTTCGAACATTTGGGGGCTGACTAAACTTGGCGCAAAAGTAACCGTATGCGGGCCTAAAACTTTGATTCCTTACGATATCGAAAAGCTGGGTGTGCGCAAAACATTTCATGTTGAAGAAGCCGTAGAAGACGCCGACGCTATCAATTTATTGCGCATTCAATTGGAACGGCAAAGCGAGCCATTTTTCCCAAGCTTGGGCGAGTACGCCAAGGGCTTCGGCATCAATGCCGAGCGCCTGGCTCGAGCGAAGCCCGATGTGCTGATTATGCATCCGGGGCCGGTGAATCATGGCGTGGAACTGACGAGTGAAATCGCCGACGGCCCCAACTCCGTGATTATGGAGCAAGTGACCAACGGCCTGGCGGTGCGCATGGCGGTGTTGTATTTACTTTCATTAGTGCGATAGGCGGTAAGCGTTCAGGGTGGGTGTCATGCCAGCCCTCGATTGAAGCACTCGAAGGGTAAACTCCGGCTGGGTTCTTACTTTTGTGTCATTCCTGCGAAAGCAGGAATCTTGTTTTTAAGCTCTAAGATTCCGGCCTTCGCCGGAATGACACCCACTCTGAACGGTTACGACGACTGACGGCTGACGACCCACGACTGACGACTGACGACGATTTATGACTCTACTCATCAAAAACGTAAAAGCTATTGACCCGCGGCACAAACTCAGTGATGGAGTGGATGTATTTGTGCGCGACGGAAAAATTGCCAAAGTGGGCAAGCAGTTAGATGTGAAAGCCGACGAGACGCTGGACGGAAAAGGCCAGACTCTTGTTCCCGGATTCATTGACCTGCATGTTCACTTTCGCGAGCCGGGAGGCGGACACAAGGAAACTGTGGCCACAGGAGCCCGCGCGGCCTTAAAAGGCGGGTTTGTGGGCGCTGTAAGTATGCCCAACACGCAGCCTGCGGCTGACAACGCGGCGATCGTAGAATTTATTTTGAAGCGCGCGCGCGAAGCCGAATTTAATATTTTCCCGTGCGGCGCGCTCTCGAAAGGCCGCGAAGGCAAGGAAATTTCAGCAATGTTAGAGTTGAAAAATGCCGGTTGCGTGGCGGTGAGTGATGATGGAAATTATCTCAGGAATCCTCTGGTGGCACGCCGCGCATTTGAATATGCCTCGCAGGTGGGCTTGATTGTGATGAGTCATGTCGAAATTCCCGAACTCACCAAAGGCGGGGTGATGAACGAAGGCTATGTATCCACAGTCATGGGACTGAAGGGCATGCCGGCAGTGAGCGAAGTGATCGCTGTGGCTACGGATATTGAGCTGGCCAAAATGACGGAAGCGCGGCTTCATATTTCTCATTTGTCTTCCGGTGCGGCTCTGGAAAAAATCAAGCGAGCCCGTAGCGAAGGCCTTCAAATTACTTGTGAAGTCACGCCGCATCACTTGGCTCTTACCGAGAATGCGCTGAAGACCTACGACACCAATTTCAAAATGAATCCGCCGCTTCGCACCGAAGAAGACCGCCAGGCCATGCTCCAGGGGGTACTCGACGGCAGCATTGATGTCATCGCCACAGACCACGCACCGCATCAATTCGAAGAAAAAGATCAGGAGTTTGAGCTGGCTCCTTTCGGTGTGATCGGACTGGAGACGGCGTTTGCTGTCTCATACACGGAGCTGAGCCAAAAAGCCGGACCTGCTGCGCTGGAAATTCTGATTGACCGTATGGCAATCACTCCCGCAAACATTTTGGGGCTCGGGCAATTTAATGAAATTGCGGAAGGCAGCGCGGCAAATTTCACCCTTCTAGACTTAAACGCCAAATGGACGATATCGAAAGAAGATTTTGCCTCAAAGTCGAAGAACTCCTGTTTTCTCGGCCGCGAGGTCCGGGGGCGGGTAGTGGCGACGGTATGTAATGGGAAACTTTATCGGTGGAATACACACCCCGTCGCCTCCGGCGCCGTAACTGTTCAGAGTGGGTGTCATTCCGGCGAAGGCCGGAATCTTTCCGCCAAAGGCGGACTCGCCTTTGGCGGAAAAACCTCAAAACAAGATGCCAGCCTACGCTGGCATGACACCCACCCTGAACGCTTACCCGGTGCTACCCCTCTCTAGTGCGGCATGGGTAAATTAAAAAGGATAAAATGAAAAAAGCCCTCGTAGTTTTGGAAGATGGATTAGTGCTGGAAGGCGAGTCGTTCGGCGCCGAAGGCGAGCGGTTTGGCGAGGTGGTGTTCAATACTTCTATGGTGGGATATCAGGAAATTCTCACCGACCCTTCCTACAAAGGCCAAATCGTCACAATGACTTATCCTTTGATCGGTAATTACGGTGTTAATTGTAAAGATGTGGAATCCGAGCGCCCACAGGTGGAAGGATTTTTGATCCGGGAGCTGAGTCCCGTCGTAAGTAACTACCGCTCACAAAAGTCGCTGTCGGATTATCTGAAAGAATATTCCATATTGGGTGTGGAAGGAATCGATACGCGGCGCCTGACGACGCATCTTCGGGATCACGGCGCCAAGCGCGGCGTAATTTCCACACTCGATTTGGATCCAAAAAGTCTGCTCAAAAAAGTGTTGGCCTCACCGGAAATGACCGGCCAGGATTTGGTCAAGGAAGTGACTTCCAAATCCGCTTATACTTTTGATGAAACGCTGGATCCCGAGTTTTGCTGGCCCACACAGGAACACAAAGCGCGCGTACCTTTCAACATTGTTTGTATCGACTCCGGCATCAAGCGCAACATCTTGCGCAAACTCAATCAGCATGGATTTAAAGTTAAAGTGGTACAGGCTACAACCTCTGCCGCTCGAATTATGAGTTCGAATCCCGACGGCGTTTTTCTTTCCAACGGTCCGGGCGACCCGGCGGCCTGCACCTATTTGGTGGACACAACGCGGAATTTGATGGGCAAGGTGCCCATTTTTGGCATTTGTCTGGGCCATCAGATTTTGGGACTGGCGCTTGGCGGCCGCACATTCAAATTGAAGTTTGGCCACCGGGGCGCCAATCATCCGGTGATGGATCTCGCCACGCAAAAAGTGGAAATTACTTCGCAAAATCACGGATTTTGTGTGGATTTGGAGTCGCTTGCCAATAAAGAGGTGGAGCTGACGCACGTGAATTTAAACGATAAGACGCTGGAAGGAATGCGCCACAAAAAATATCCGGTGTTTTCCGTACAGTATCATCCGGAAAGCTCTCCCGGCCCGCACGACAGCGATTATTTGTTTGATAGGTTTTATGAGATGGTTTCTAATTTTTGTCATTCCCGCAAAAGCGGGAATCCAGGGTCATCGTCACCTACCCTGGATTCCGGCTCACGTCCGCCTTCGGCGGCGAGGCCGGAATGACAAGGACAAACTATGCCCAAACGCACAGATATTAAGAAAATTTTAATTATCGGTTCCGGCCCAATTATTATCGGACAGGGCTGCGAATTCGATTATTCAGGCACCCAGGCCTGTAAAGCGCTTCGCGAAGAAGGCTATCAGGTGGTGCTCGTCAATTCCAATCCTGCCACGATCATGACAGATCCGGACATGGCCGAGCGCACTTATATTGAGCCGGTGACTGCCGAGGTGCTCGAAAAAGTAATTGAGCGCGAGCGACCCGACGCATGTCTTCCTACGATGGGCGGCCAAACAGGGCTTAACGTAGCCATTGAGGCCTGGGAAAAAGGCATATTCAAAAAATATGCCGTAGAACTCATCGGCGCCGACTACAAGGCAATCAAAAAGGCTGAGAACCGGGAAGAATTCAAACAGGCGATGAAAAAAATCGGCCTGGATTTGCCCCGCAGTCATTTTGCTTACTCCGTGGAGGAAGCGGAACAAGCGGCGGACGAAATCGGCTATCCGGTGGTGGTGCGCCCCAGTTTTACTTTGGGCGGCTCAGGAAGCGGCATTTGTTTTAACCGCGAAGAGCTGGCGCGCACTTCGAGGCTGGGGCTGGAATACAGCCTCACTCATGAAGTGTTGATAGAGGAATCCGTGCTCGGCTGGAAAGAATATGAAATGGAAGTGATGCGCGACACCAAAGATAATGTTGTCATCATCTGCTCCATTGAAAATTTTGATCCCATGGGCGTGCACACGGGTGACTCCATTACCGTGGCGCCAGCTCAAACCCTAACCGACAAAGAATATCAGCGTATGCGCGATGCCTCCATCGCCGTGATTCGGGAAATTGGTGTGGCCACCGGAGGCTCGAACATCCAGTTTGCCGTCAATCCCGAAAATGGCCGTATGGTGGTGATTGAAATGAATCCGCGCGTATCGCGCTCCAGCGCCTTGGCCTCGAAAGCCACGGGTTTTCCCATTGCTAAATTTGCCGCCAAGCTGGCCGTAGGCTATACCTTGAATGAAATTTCCAACGATATCACCCAATACACGCCGGCCTCTTTTGAGCCTGTGATTGATTATTGTGTGGTGAAAATCCCACGCTTCGCCTTCGAAAAATTTGAAGGCGTGGATGATACGCTTTCCACACAGATGAAATCGGTGGGTGAGGCCATGGCCATCGGCCGTACATTCAAGGAAGCGTTCCAAAAAGGCCTGAGAAGTTTGGAACAAAAACGTTTTGGTTTCGGCGGCGACGGAAAGGATGACGTATTTGGTTTGAAACTGGACACACGGGAAAAGCTGATGAAATTCATCACCGAGGCTCCGGCGGATGAAGCGCTCAAAGATAAAATTTTATCCTACCTGGCCAAGCCTAAAGCCGAGAGGCCTTTTTATATCAAATATGCCTTCTATGCGGGACTGAGCACGGAGCAAATTTATCAGGCCTCAAAAATCGACAGATGGTTTTTGGAGAATTTAAAACAGATTGTGGAGTTGGAGGCGGAGTTATTACAAAAAGGGACTGCCCCTTTTGATTTATTACGGAAAGCCAAGCGTTATGGTTTTTCAGATCGCCAGTTGGCCTTTTATTTCGCAACCAGAGAGGCCAAAGTACGCAAGCTTCGGGCAGAACTGGGCATCCGGCCCGTTTATAAGCTGGTTGATACTTGCGCCGCTGAGTTTAAAGCCTATACGCCTTATTTTTATTCCACCTATGAAGAAGAAAGCGACATGATTCCTTCCGGTAGAAAGAAAGTCATGATTTTAGGCGGCGGGCCCAACCGTATCGGTCAAGGCATTGAATTTGATTATTGCTGCGTGCAAGCCGCTTTTGCTTTCCGGGAGATGGAACTGGAAACTATTATGGTCAATTCCAATCCGGAAACCGTAAGCACAGATTATGACACCTCAGACAAACTTTATTTCGAGCCCTTAACGCTCGAAGATGTGCTCAATATCGTTGAATTTGAGCATCCGATGGGCGTGGTGATTCAACTGGGCGGGCAAACACCGCTCAATTTAGCCAAGGCGCTTGAAGAAAATGGTGTCCCCATTTTAGGCACTTCTGTTTCTTCCATTGATATCGCCGAGGACCGGGATAAATTCAAAAAGCTTCTGGAAAGCATTCAGCTAAAACAGCCTTCTAATGCCATTGCGCGGACAGAAAAAGAAGCCATTAGTGCCGCTGAAAAAGTGGGCTACCCGGTGGTGGTGCGGCCCTCTTATGTGCTGGGCGGACGGGCGATGGAAATTGCCTACGATGAAGAATCGCTTTTGAAATATATGAAAACAGCGGTAGAGGCCTCGGAAGAGCAGCCGGTTTTAATTGATAAATTTTTGGAATACGCCACAGAGGTCGATGTCGATTTAATCGGAGACGGCAACAATTACGTGATAGGCGGCATTATGGAGCACGTGGAGGAAGCGGGCATTCACTCAGGCGACAGCGCCTGTTCTTTTCCCCCATTTTCTCTGAGCCGGGAAGTGATTGAGGCCGTTTGCGATAAAACAAAAAAATTAGCCGCTTCGCTTCATATCAAAGGGCTGATGAATGTGCAATACGCCATACAACACGGGGAGGTATATTGCCTGGAAGTGAATCCCCGGGCCAGCCGTACGGTGCCATTTATCAGCAAGGCGATCGGCGCCCCGCTTTCCAAGTACGCGGCAAAAATTATGGGAGGGCTCACGTTGCGAGAGCTCGGCATGACTCGAGAAATTCATCCCAAGCATTATTCCGTCAAGGAATCGGTGTTTCCGTTTATCAAATTTCCGGGAGTGGACATTATTCTTTCCCCCGAAATGAAATCTACCGGGGAAGTGATGGGCATTGATGAAGACTTCGGCATGGCGTTCTATAAATCGCAGGATGCCGCCTCTTCAAAACTCCCGATGTCAGGCACTGTGTTTGTGAGCGTCAAAGATGTGGATAAACCGAAAATTCTGCCCGTGGCCAAAAAGCTTGCCGCCTTGGGCTATGAGCTGATTGCCACACGCGGGACAGCCGCCTATTTAACTCAGCAAAGCTTGCCGGTGAAAACCGTGCTCAGGCTGAATGAGGGCCGGCCTAATATAGAAGATGGTATCAAAAATGGGTCGATTCATTTGATTATCAATACACCGATGGGAAAAGGGCCTAAACTGGACGAAGCCAAGATTCGGTCGCTTGCCGTATCCTTTAAAATCCCCTGCATCACCACCGTGGAAGGCGCAGAGTGCGCCATACTTGCTATGGAGAGTATCCGCATAAAAGGATTGTCCGTCCGCAGTATTCAGGAATACCATTCATGGAAGAACGAAACTTTCCCCTCCCCCTCGTCTTGTGAGGGAGAGGGGAATGCCAGGCAGTTAGAATCTTGAACAATTTGCAATCTTGAAAAATTGTGGTATGGTTCGAGTTACTGTGATCGTTCAGCGTGGGTGTCATTCCGGCGAAGGCCGGAATCTTTCCGCCAAAGGCGGATTCGCCTTTGGCGGAAAAACCTCAAAAACAAGATGCCAGCCTACGCTGGCATGACACCTACCCTGAATGCTTACGAGTTACTTTGTGTTGAGAAAGGTACTATTTCAAATGACAACTGTCGAAAAGCCCGCTAATTTTAAGGAATTTTGGCCTGTGTATGTGATGGCGCATCAAAATCCTGTGAACCGCTTGTTTCATTTTGCGGCCACACTGACTTCTATTTTGATGTCCCTTTTCTTTGCCGTCACAGGCAAATTGATCTTTTTGATTTTAACGCCTGTGGCTTCCTATGCCTTAGCCTGGGCAGGGCACTTTTTGCATGAAAAAAATACGCCGCTCACCTGGACCTATCCGGTATATTCGCTGGTCGCCGATTATAAAATGTTTATATTAATGCTCTTGGGAAAGTATGTACGACGTTGAAGTTACCGTTAAAGAAAACAAGCGCGTATCCGAAGTCCTTTGGATTTTGAGTTTTCGCTCGCCGGCTATCGCTAAAAAAGCGCTTCCCGGGCAATTTCTCCAGTTACAAGTAACCCAAGCAACAGATCCATTCCTGCGCCGTCCTTTCAGTGTGTATAAAATTAAACGCGACATCATTGAGATTTTATATGAACCGGTTGGGATAGGAACTCGTATCCTGGCCGGGACGAAGCCCGGCGACTTGCTCAAAGCGCTCGGCCCATTAGGTACCGGCTTTACCCCGCAAAAGAAAAAGAAAGTGTTGATGGTGGGCGGCGGCGTTGGCGCAGCACCGCTCGTATTTATGGCCGAGCGTTATCCGTACGAAAAAATGCTGCTTGGTTTTCGCGGAAAACACGCCGTACTGCCCAAATCGGAGGCCAAGGCCGGCGAGCGTTCCAAATGGGTGTACGCCACCAACGACGGCTCTTTGGGAAAAAAAGGATTTATCACCCAGCTACTAGAAGAATTTTTGAAAGAGCCGGACGCCAAACAAAAATATTTTTTATATGTTTGCGGACCCGGGCCTATGCTTTATGAAACAGCCCGCTTAGCCGGCGAATACCAAGTAGACGGCGAAATTTCGCTGGAAGAGCGTATGGGGTGCGGCATGGGGGCCTGTTTGGGCTGTGTGGCCGAAACAAAAAGGGGATACTTGGCCTCTTGCCGCTACGGTCCGGTGTTTCGGATTCAGGACCTGATGCCGGAAGGCTTACAATGTCATTAAAACCTGATTTAAGCGTTACCATTCGCGGCATCACATTTAAAAATCCCGTCACCGTAGCTTCCGGCACTTTCGGAAATACGGACGAGTTTGAGCCGTATGTAAATTTTTCCCGCCTGGGCGCTTTTGTTACAAAAACCATTACGCTTCGTCCGCGTGTTGGAAATCCCATGCCTCGCATCGTCGAAACTCCGAGCGGCATGCTCAATGCTATTGGTTTGGAAAATAAAGGCCTGGAAGATTATGTGGAGAACAAAATTCCGTATCTGGCTAAATTCAATACGCGGCTCATCACCAGCATCGCCTCTTCGAACACGCAAGAATTTTTGGACATGGTGAAGGTGTTAGACCGCCAGGCAGCTATTTCTGCAATTGAGCTCAATTTGTCTTGCCCGAATATCCGCGATCAAGGAATCCGGTTTGCCCAGCATGCCCAAGAAGTGGGTGATATTGTGAAAGCCGTGCGCGGGGCTACCGCCAAGCTGATTTTCACCAAACTTTCGCCGGAAATGGCCAATTTCATGGACATTGCTGAAATTTCCGTGAAGTCAGGCACTGACGCGCTCAGTGTAATCAACACCATCAAAGGCATGTCCGTGGATATCCATCGCCGCGTCCCCAGAATCTCAAACGTAACCGGCGGCTTAAGCGGCCCGGCCATTCGTCCCATCGCGCTCCGGTACGTGTACGAAGTCAAGCGCAACCTGGATATTCCCGTGATCGGTATGGGAGGCATAAGCACGTGGCAGGATGCCATGGAATTTATTATTACAGGCGCTCACATGGTGGCCACCGGCACGTCCAATTTTGTGAACCCGCGCGCGAGCCTGGATGTGCTGGAAGGCATTGAGCGTTATTTAACCGAGAAGAAAATTGAATCGATTCAAAGTATTCGTGGAACACTAAAGGACGCCTATGGAAAAAAAGAAAAATCATCCTGTAGTCCCTCGTAAAGATAGAGTCATCGCCGCGCTGGACGTGGAAGATAGGGCAAGCGCCAAGCGCATTCTTTCACAGCTTAAGGGGAAAATTTCTATTTTCAAAGTGGGCATGGAGCTTTTCACTTCGCAAGGTCCCAGGGTGATTGATTGGGTGCATCGGGCAGAGGCGAAGGTGTTTTTGGATCTGAAATTTCATGATATTCCGAATACCGTGGCCGCCGCTTGCAAGATGGCGGTGCGGCTCGGAGTGTTCATGATGAATGTGCACACTTCAGGCGGGTCCGTGATGATGAAATGGGCTGTTGAGCACACAGCCGAAGAAGCCCGCCGATTGGGCATTCCCAAACCCATGTTGATAGGCGTTACGGTGCTCACCAGCCTTACGGAACAAGAAATCCGCGACGAAATAGGGATTGAGCGGCCGCTGAAAGAAGAGGTGCTTCATTTGGCCGGGATGGCCCAGAGGGCCGGGTTGGACGGGGTGGTGGCTTCCGCGCACGAAATCGAAGCGATCAAAAAGAAGCTGAAAAATTTTACCGTAGTCACACCGGGCATTCGTCCTGAATGGTACGTGACGGGAAGCGATCAAAAACGGGTGATGACGCCCAAAATGGCCTTTGACGCCGGAGCCGATTACATCGTTATCGGCCGCCCGATTGTGCAGGACCCAAAGCCGGCCAAAGCCTGCGAGAAGATTTTTAAAGAACTGGAATAATCGTTGTCACTCTGACCCTAGTGCCGTGTCAGGATAAAAAATAGGCATAGCCTATTGTCAATCGGCACAGTACCGCGTACCCATAATAATTAGATTGACGCGGTACTGAGCAAAGCGAAGGGAAAGAATGACAAGGAGACAACATGCTCAATCAAAACGAAATCTTGGAAATTTTCAAAAAATCCCAGGCGCTTCTTACAGGTCATTTCGAGCTCACTTCCGGGCTTCATAGTGCCCAGTATTTCCAATGCGCCCTGGTGCTTCAGTATCCCGAATATTGCGGGCTTCTTGCACAAAGTTTGAAGGAGAGATTAGGCGCTTTGCCCAAACCCGATTTTATTATTGGTCCGGCGCTGGGTGGCGTGACACTGGCTTATGAGCTGGCGCGAGCTTTCCAAGTGAAAGGAATTTTTGCCGAACGAAAAGAAGGACTCATGCAGCTTCGCCGCGGATTTGGTGTAGAACCCGGCGCCAAAGGAATTGTGGTGGAAGATGTGATTACTACAGGCGGCTCGGTTCAGGAAGTGATTCAACTGATGAAACAAGCAGGGGCTCAGATTTTAGCCGTGGGTTCTGTAGTAGACCGTTCTTCATCCACGGTAAATTTCGGAGTGCCGTTTGAGCCGCTTATGAAAATGAAAGTAGAAACGTTTCAGCCCGCCGATTGTCCGCTTTGTAAAAAAGGGACCCCTGTCTACAAGCCGGGAAGTAGACCTATCTAGTACGCTGTTTCTTAAGTTCGTATAGGGTTTAGGCGCCTTTGACGACCCATCCATGTATCTTGCGGCCCCTCTCCCTTACTAAGGGAGAGGGGAAGGGGTGAGGGTTCTTACCGCCGCATCAATAGCTTCCCATACCGCTTCGGTTTCCTGTCACACTTCGTGATCCCAAAACCGTAATACTTTGTATCCCTCTTTGCGCAAAGATTCCGTTCTCCGGGCATCGTACTTCTCATGCCTGGGTTCGGTATGCTGTCCGCCGTCTAATTCAATCATCAATCGTTTCTCGACACAGCAGAAATCTGTAATATACGGCCCCACAACATATTGACGCCGGAATTTCAAACCGCCGAAGCTGCGATTCCTTAAGTAATGCCAAAGTTTCGCTTCCGTATCCGTCTGGTGTTTTCTTAATGCACGAGCAAATTGAATTTTCTTTGGGTTACGCATTCTGCTGACTCCCACCCTCACCCCTTCCCCTCTCCCTCATCTGAGGGAGAGGGGCCGCATATTATAGTAAGCACTCTTCCTTTTTACCCTATACGAACTTAGGAAACAGCGTACTAGATTACATACAACATCACATAAATCAGTACCCCTGTCACCGATACATACATCCATACCGGCCACAGCCATCGCGTAATGCGTTTGTGCCACTCCAGCCGGCCTCTAACAGCCAACACAATAGCCGAGATGCTGGCGGGAGCCACTAATGCGGCTAACGGGATATGCGTAAATAAAATAAAAAAATAAATTGGCCGCAGCAGGCCTTGGCCCTGGTAGCGCGTGACTAAGTGAACGTTGAAATGATAGTAAAGATAGGAAGTGAGAAAAAGAAGCGAAGTCACAAAAGCTGCAACCATCATCTTCGTGTGAAAAGCTTGCCTGCCTTGTTTGATCCCTATATAGCCCAAAATTAAAAAGACGGCGGAGATGCCGTTCAAAATGGCGTTTAAGGCGGGTAAATCCCTGACCGTCATGGTTGGGTTTCTTTAGCAAGACGGGCTATGTCGCCAAACAACTGTTTTGTGCCGCCGGCGGTGGTTCCTTCATAATATCCGCGGATATGCATCTGGGGATCTACGAGGGCAAAATGTGTGCTATGAAAAATTGGATTGTCTTTAGCGCCCACTTTAAAATCCTCCACGGCTAGGCGTTTGATTGTTTCCAGGGGCCCGGTGAGAAAATGCCAGCGAGAAGTATCAGCCTTTTGCCGCAAGGCATATTCTGCCAATACTTGCGGCGAGTCATAATCGGGGTTGACGCTGAACGATACAAAATCGATATTTTTTTCCAAAAGATAAGATCGGTAAATAGCGCCCATGTTTTTGGTCATCATCGGGCAGGGGCCGGCGCAAGTGGTGAAAATAAAATCAGCCACCCAGATTTTCCCAAGAAGTTTTTTATCGCTGAAAGTTTTTCCTCGAGAGTCTGTGAGTTCAAAGGAGGGCACTTTTCCGAGAAGTGGGAGTTCTTTTTTTTCGGCCTCGCGCGTTACAAACAAAAATACGCCGACCGTAACCAAAACCAGAACAAAAAAGCTGTAGAAAAGAAGTTTTCTGGTCATATTAAACTGCATCTGCCAAAATAAGCAGGAAAAGAAGCGGAAGATAAATAATTGAAGCGCGCAGCAGTTTTCTTGCATCCTGTTCTTTTTTGGAATAAGAAAAATAAACTCCAGCCGCTAAAAATCCCAGCCCCAGCGCCAGCGCTCCGTAGGCGTACAATTTCCCGGACATGCCGATGAACGCGGGCAGCAAAGAAACCGGAATCAGCACGAGAGAATGCCAAATGATTTGCCGGAACATGCGGCGTCCATCCGGCTCTACTACGGGAAGCATTTTAAATCCGGCGTGCTCGTAATCTGTACGGTACATCCAGGCGATGGCAAAAAAATGCGGATGCTGCCACAAAAATAAAATCCAGAATAGAATCCAGCCGCCGGCGCCCAAGTCGCCCGAAGCTGCCGTCCAGCCGGCGAGCGGAGGAATGGCGCCGGGAATGGCTCCAATGGAGGTGTTTAGCCAGCTTAGTTTTTTCATAGGCGTATAAACCAGCACATACAAAAACGCCGCCAGGAGAACGAGAAAACCCGTAAGTAAATTTACTTTCCAGGCCAATAAAAATACGCCGGCGAGCGTAAGAATAATTCCAAAGGCCAGCGCATGCGACGGCGAAATGAGGCCTTGGGGAAGCGCTCGGCGTTTCGTGCGCTCCATTTTGGCATCCGCATCGCGCTCCAAATATTGATTGAGCGCGCTGGAACCGGAAGAGGCCAAGGCAATGCCCGCCAAAGTAAGCACAAAGTGAGTCCAGAGGTGAATCCCTCTTGCGCCAAAGAAATATCCCATCGAAGTGGTGATGAGCACCATGAACGTGATGCGCGGTTTTGTAAGTTCCAAGTAATTAGAGAACATGAAGTTATGCCTTGTAACGATGTGTCATCTCTTTCGTGGGAATGACAAAAAAGGTTGCGGGTGCGGATTGAAGCGTCAGAAGAATGCTCATGCCTAAAATAGCGGCGCCGGTGACCACATGCAGGCTTGTAATCCAAGGTTGTTTTTCAGACCAAACGGTGAAGGCGCCTAACGTGATTTGGCTGATTAAAAGCAAATTCAAAAGAACCAGGCTCGCGAGCACCCGCGGATTTGCAATTCTCATTTCAATCGCTTTGTAGTCCAGCAAAAAAACAAGCAGGGTAATGAGAAGCGCCATTACGCGATGGCTTAAATGAATGAACACCTGCGTTAACGTTACCGGATCCAAATTTATTTCCGATCGCCATTCGTTGATGAAGGCAAGCATCGCTGAATCAAACGAAGGACTGAGCGAGCCGCCCATTGTGGGAAAGTCGGGAATAGCCAGGCCCGAGCCGGTATGGCGCATCACGGCCCCCAGAATGAGCTGAATGTAGACTGTGATACTGACACAGAAAGTGAATTGGGTGAAAGAGGCCAAGCCGTTTGGCGCTCCCGCCAAAATTGCTTTTTTCCTCTCGCTTCTTTCTTGGGAGAGCCCATAAGCAAGAATAAGGGTAAGCACAAAAAATGTTTGCGAAAGCACGGCATGCGATACGGAAACTGACGTGGGAAGCAGGAAAAGAACAGTGATGCCGCCCAACACGCCTTGCAGGATTACGGTCAGGAGGGCGCAAAACCCGAGTATTTTGAGCCACTTTTCTTCTTTGGATAAGCCGAGCCAAACCGCAAAAATCAGCGTAAGAAATCCTACCGCTAGGGCAATCATGCGATGGCCGTGCTCATAAAAAACGCCGCCGACCATGGGGGGGAAGAGCATGCCGTAAGACAGCGGCCAATCAGGCACAGACAGCCCGGAGCCGGTGCTGGTGACCATAGAGCCCGCAAAAATCAGAAAGAGTGTGGAAAAAACAACTAATTTGGAGAAACGTCTAAGCCAGACTGAGGCGTTCATGCACCGGCAACCTCAGGTTTTTTGGGCGCCATTTTCGCAAGCCAGGCAACGTATTCTTCAGGCGTGTGCACAGTTAAAAATCCGCGCATTCTATAATGGCCCAAACCGCAAAGCTGTGTGCAGACAATTTCAAACTTACCTGTTTTAGCCGGCACAAACCAAACAGGGATATTTTGACCGGGAATAGCGTCTTGCGAGACGCGCATTTGACGCAGTGAGAAACCGTGAATCACGTCTTTGGAGGTAATGTGAATAATGGCCGGTTTCCCCTGAGGCAAATGTAGTTGATTGATAGTCAGAATATCATCTTGTGCGTTGGGTGAGGTTCTGTCGAGTCCGGCGGGGTTATCCGGACTGACCCATTTAGGGTCGCGCAAACCGAATACACCATCGGTTCCGGGATAATGAATATTCCAGGCAAATTGCTCGCCAATGACCCGCACCACCACGGATTCACTTTCGGGAGGAAAAGCGGCCACTCGTTGGGCCCAAAGAGGGAAGGCGAAACCGAAGAGAAGAATTCCTTCAATGAGCACAACGCCGAGTTCAATAAAGTTGGAAATGCGGTTATGGGCCTTATCGGCGTCGGCCTTAGGGTGGTGCCCTTTACGGAAACGCACGAGTGCGACAATAAAGAAAATACTCCAGCCAACGGCGAGTGCGATCATAAACAGATGAATCAGCGCCAGCATGTTATCGATGGCTGCGCCGTGAGCGGATGCGTCTTGAGGTAAACCCATAATTTTTACAATCCAGTCATTCATGAATGAAGCCCCCTTCGTTTCCAGAAAGAATAAATCAAAGCAAAAAATCCGGAGATTACGAATAAAACAATGCCGAGCAAAGTAAGCACGGCCAGGCTAAGCGCATTGGCCGTAACGGAATTCGCTCCGCCAAAACAAGTGGTGCAGGCCAGGAAACTCATTTTAGTTTTTTTAACTCGCGTAAAAACCATATCCCATAAATCATAAGCGCCGCGCCGAAAACCAGCGACAAAAATCCCATAATCAGGTATGCCGGATTGCTGTTGGCAATGTAGTTTTGAAACGTCAATACGCCGAAGGCGAAATCCAGAATAATGGAGGAAGTAATGAAAATAATATGGAATACTTTTAAAGACATAAAAACCTCTATTTTTTGTAACCGTTCAGCTGCCCCTCTCCCTTCCGCCGAAG
>JACQQR010000042.1 GCA_016206875.1 Candidatus Omnitrophota bacterium | reverse complement strand
CCTGTAGGGTGAGGCGGTTACTCTTAACCCAAGCCCGGCAGCTAACCTCGCAGGCCTTAAAAGGGAACAATTCTTCGCCGGAGGATTTCCCTCCGGCTTTTTTGTTTTTTACCCATGAAAATCACTTTTCGCTTAATTATCTCCCTGATTGTGGGAACCGCTTTTGTTGTATTTCTTTTTTCCGCAATACAAACCCGTATTGAAGAAAAAAAACTGGATGAGGACTTAGAATTAAGGGCCGAGGTGTTGGCCAAAACTTTTAAGGAAGCGCTGGAGCCTTTTCTCGAGCAAACTGAAAGTCCGGTCCGGATTAAAAAATTCATCGAAAAATTTAAGGGTCGCACTCGCCTGGTTGGCATTGAAGTTTATTTGAAAGATACGGGCTTTATTACTCTCCCGGAAGAATTGGCCGAGAAAAAAGTGTTTGAGCAAGAATTAAGTGAAACCGTGGAGAAGGGGAAGGCTTTAAGAAGAAACGGCCAGTGGAACGCTAAAAGCATAGCTTTGGAAACCATGCCGCTTGAAAAAGACGGAGTGATTGCCGGGGCTTTAGGCCTGATTCATGACCGCACGTATATTGTCCGCAGAATCAATGAGTTTCGAAAACGCACCGCTTTAACGTTTTCCATTCTTGCGCTTATTTTATCGTTGACCACTTTAGTTCTCATTCGCTGGAGCATTACCGGCCCCATCGCAAAGATTGCCGATTGGGCCAGAAAAGCACGGTTAGGCGAAACGCGGCAAATCGAACCCGCCTTCCGGGAAAAAGGAGAAATTCAAAGGCTGGCATTTGAAATTATGCATATGGCTTCCAGTTTGAAAGCAGCCCGGATCGACTTGCATGAGAAATCACAGGTATCAGATTCTCAAGATTCGGGATGGAGCAAGGAAAAACTAAAAAATTATCTACAAGGGAAGTTGGAGGGTCTTCCCCTTTTTGTAATTTCAAACCGGGAACCTTATATTCATCGTAAGAGGCCGGAAGGCCAAATTGAATGTATTATTCCGGCAAGCGGAGTTGTAACGGCTTTAGATCCGGTGCTGCAGGCAACCGGAGGCATGTGGATTGCGCACGGAAGCGGCAGCGCGGATAGAGAAACCGTGAACCCGGAGGGAAAAATTTTGGTTCCGCCGGGCAACCCCGCTTATTTATTGAAGCGTGTATGGCTCACTGAGGAAGAAGAAAAGGGTTTTTATTACGGCTTTTCTAACGAAGGGCTTTGGCCCCTGTGCCATATTGCCCACACGCGTCCCATTTTTAACATTCAAGATTGGGAACAGTATCAAAAAGTGAACCGGAGGTTTGCCGATGCGCTCCTGGAAGAGGCCGGCGCGAATTCTCCGTTGATTTTGGTGCAAGACTATCATTTTGCGCTGGTGCCGAAAATGATTAAGGAAATGCGGCCGGACGCAAAAATTGCGCTTTTTTGGCATGTTCCGTGGCCGAATCCGGAAGCGTTTGGAATTTGTCCCTGGCAAGAAGAGATTTTAGAAGGCATGCTGGGTAGCGATGTAATTGGTTTCCACACTCAATTTCACTGCAATAATTTTTTAGACACTGTCGATCGATTTTTGGAATCAAGAATCGATTGGACCGTATTCGGCGTTAACCGGGGCGGAAAAATCAGTTACATAAGGCCGTTTCCCATTAGCATTGCTTTTCCGCAAAATGAAAAAGCAACCGAAAATCAAAATCTTCAAGAGATCAAAAAGAAGTTCCGCTTGGAAGGCAAAAAAATCGGCGTGGGCGTAGACCGTATTGATTACACCAAAGGACTGTTAGAGCGATTTCGAAGCATTGAAAGGACGCTGGAGAAATATCCTCAATACCGGGGCCATTTAATTTTTATCGAGCTAGGCGCTCCTTCCCGCATTCTGATTCCGGGCTATCAGCATCATTTACAAGAAGTAGAAGAGTTGGTTTCTAAGATCAACGCGCGGTTTGGACAAGGAGAATATCAACCCATTCTTTTTTTAAAAGATCACCATTCGCAATCTACGATTCATGATTTTTATCAGTTGGCGGATTTTTGTCTCGTCAGCTCGCTGCACGACGGAATGAACCTGGTGGCCAAGGAATTTGTGGCCGCTCGAGAGGATGAAGACGGGGTTTTAATTTTGAGCCGTTTCACCGGCGCCAGCCAGGAACTGAGGAGCGCGCTTCAAATCAATCCTTATGATATCGAACGAGTGGCGGATACGGTTTATCAAGCGCTTACCATGCTCCCGGAAGAAAGGCAGGAGCGGATGAAGCGGATGAGAACCCTTGTGAAAGAATATAACGTGTACCGTTGGGCCGCCGAGCAAATCACGGAACTCATCAAGGCTTTTTAATCTGATATAATCAGCCCATGCCTTTTCAAAATCTCTCCGTTGCCATTAGTGGCGCCACTGGTTATGTAGGAGTTCATCTCGCTCAAGCTCTTTTGCACAGAGAGCTTGTTCCGAAATGTATCGTTCGGCTGAATTCCGGTGAGCAAGATATTTCATTGCTCACATTGCTGGGCGCCCAAGTGGTCAAATGGGACAGCGTTGACGAGCGTTCGCTGGCAGAATCATTGAAGGGCGCCCAAGTGTTGGTGCATCTCATCGGGAGCATCGCCCCTAAAAAAGGGGTTTCGCTTGAGGCGCTTCAAACCGGAATGGCTGAGCGGTTTTTTCATGCAGCCCGTCACGCCGGGGTGAAAAAAGTGATTCTCCTTACGGCTCTGGGTTCAGGCCCCGGGGCGGAATCGGAATATCACCGGACAAAAGGGCTGGCGGAGGAGGCGCTTAAGCGCTCGGGTCTTGACTACGTGATTTTTCGCCCTTCGCTGATTGTAGGACGGACGGTCGGACACAGAGATTCTAAAATTATCCGCCGCTATATTGAGCTGATACAAAATAAGGCAACGGTGCCTTTGCTTTTGGGCGGGAGAAATAAAATCCAGCCTTTATTCATCGGAGATTTGGTGGAGAGTATTTGCAGAGTCATTGAAAAAAATACCTGGGATCGTTCGATTTTGGAGTTGGGAGGCCCGCAGGTTCTGACTGTGAGCGAGCTGGTGGACAAACTCATGGCGGTTCTTCAATTGAAAAAACCGGTGAAGCCGGTGAGCAAACCGCTGGCTTATATGGCGGCTATTTTTTGTGAAACTTTTCAGGAAGTGCCGTTGGTTTCCCGCGATCAAATCAAAATTTCCAAAATCGATTCTATTGTTTCCCGGAATGCCCTGACCGAGGATTTCCGTCTCGTTCCCACGCCGCTCGACCAAGCGCTGAGTTGTTATCGCGTAATTAGTTAGCGTTCTCGAGTAAGCAAAGGCTATTGTCTCCTCCATGCGGCCCCTCTCCCTTTCAAGGGAGAGGGGAAGGGGTGAGGGTTTGAAATTTCGTGCCCTTTTCGCCACCCACCCTCACCCTTAATCCCTCTCCCTCTCGCGAGGGAGAGGGGCCGCGAAACTCGAGTGGGCTAAACAATTATGTTACCGCGATGGCAGCCGTTCACCCGATTAATTTTTTTCTGAGGCCGAATAAAATCAGCTGATCGCGCAGGCGGTCGGGCAATTTTTGCAGCAGGGCCCTCAAGTAGGCGATTTTTCCCACCAAATAGCGCGTTTTGGGATGAGGAGACAAAAGTGATTTTTCAATAACCCGCGCAACGGTCTCGGGCGTGGTTCCTTTATTTTTTGAGGCGCGAAACCCGGCCCGGATGCTTGTAATCAGGCCGCCATATTCTTTTTGAAGTGTTTTTTTTGTCTCTCGGGAATTTCTTTCAATGGCCTCGCTGCCCTTTCTCATGATGGGGGTGTTCACACTGCCGGGCTCAATCAGCACCACGTGCACGCCCCAATGAGCCAGCTCCATCCGGAGCGTATCCGTAAGGGCTTCGAGGGCAAATTTGGAGGCCGAGTACGGCCCAATTAATGGGAGGGCGTTCAGGCCGCTGGCTGAGCCAATGTTTACGACGCGCCCCCTGGTTTTTTTCAGAAGCGGCAGAAAGGCCTGAATCACGGCAAGCTGGCCGGTTACATTGACTTCCAATTGCCGGCGGAAGGCATTCAAATCTACATATTCCAGGGGGCCTGTGAGAATTGTGCCCGCGTTGTTAATCAACCCGTTCAAACCCGAGCCGTTCAAGCGGATGCTCACTTCTTCACAGGCGCGCTCAATGCTTTTGGCGTCTGTGACATCCATAAGAAGAGGATGCGTATTTTGCAGGGGAATTTTCTCAAGCCCGAGGAGGTCTTTTTTAGATCGCACCGCAGCGAACACGATAAATCCTTGCCGGCTTAGATAGCGGGCAGTTGCCCGGCCTATTCCCGAACCCGCCCCGGTAATGAGCACAGAGAAACGTTGATGCATATCAACCCTCACCCTTACCCTCTCCTTCTCCGCCAGAGGCGGATCCGTCCTTCGGCGGAAAAGGGAGAGGGGGAAAATTTAACTACACAACACAAAAATTCTTGCGGCTAAATTTCTTACACTCCAAGTTTTTTCTATTCGGAAGCCCGATTCTTCGAGCAGGGCCTCCAGCTCGCCTCTACGAAACGTTTTTTGCTTGGTGAGATGATGAAAGAGCTCGTGCTCTACATGAGGATAGGCCAGCTCTTTCATCCGCTTTTCATCCGGAAGGCAAACTTCCGAGAAGAGGAATTTTTTTCCCTGAAATACTCCCTTAAGTTTTTTAAACAGCTTGAGCAATATGTCCGGCCCGCCGTCAAAATAGCCATGAAAAAGATCAATCGCTGTCACTAAATCATAGAGCGTCAAATCTATATTTTTAAAATCTCGGGGGCCTATATCAAAAATGTTGCCCTCAAGAAGCCGGACGCGCCCGTCCAGGGGGCCGTTTTCAAGAGTTGCGCGCGCGCCCTCCAAAAACCGCTTGTCGTAATCAATCCCCAGAAAGCGCATTTCGGGATGCCGGCCGGCCAAAAAAGAGGATAAATCCATATTGCCGCATCCCAGCTCTATCAGGCCCCGCGGGCCGCCGGGAGAAAGCTCCCGAAGAAGTTTCTCCATAATTGGAAAAATAAAGACGGAGCCTGTTTGGCGGAATCCGCGAGCCACCGCCAGGTCATTGCGCGCAAGTTTTTCGAGGGATGTTTCTTTGCGCAGCAGAGAAGCGAGATGATGAAAAAAAGGTTGATAGGCAGAAAAAATTTGAAAAACTCCGCAAGTCTTTTTCCAGAATTTTTCCCCTTTCTTCGTGAACCGGATTTTTTCGTTTTCCATTTCAAGCATGCCAAGCTGTGTGAGATACCCCGTAAGAAATTTTAAAATAGCCGGGTCGATTTTTTTCCGTTCAGAAAAAAGGCCGGGAGAAACGGATTTTTGAGCGGCAAGCTCTCCAAGAAACCCTGTTTCATCAAGAGCCCACAATGAAAGAGTCATGAGATAACCCCGGATAGGGGATTTGGCCGATTGCATCGCCTTCAAGTTTTCCAGATTCGTTTTCAGTCCGAGGGTTTGGATCAAAAACAAAGTTTCATGGAACATGTTTGAATGCCTCCAGGGTGCGTTGCATGCCTTCCTCAAAAGAAAAGGGCATACGGCCGCCGAGCAGCCGGCAGGCTTTCTGCGAATTAACGGATCGGCTGCGCCCCACAAAAGTCATTTTCTTGCGAGTCACCGACGGCGCCTGTTTGAGCCGTAGGATTTTATAAAGGGACTCCACGAGGGCAGCGGCTCCAAAAGCAATATGTTTGGGGATGACTTTTTCGGGCGCACTCAATCCAAGCGCTTTCGAAATTTTCGGGATGAACTCACCGATGGAAACATGTCCCGGATCCGTGATGTGATACGTTTGGCCGAAGCATTCCGGATTTCCGATGATTCGCAGCACCAATGCGCTTACATTGCCCACGTATACCGCATTCAGAATATTATTTTTTGAACCGACGTATTTGAATTGCCGGTTCTTAAGGCTCGCACACAGGCGCGGCAAAAAATGATTGTCGCCTTCGCCGTAAATAAATCCCGGGCGAAGGATCGTGAAGGGAATGTGATTGGCTCCGGAGAATTTGCGAACAAAAAACTCGGCCATGATTTTGCTGTTTGAGTACGGGTCGCCGGACCAAACCATCGGAGAATTTTCGTCGATATTGTCCTGGTCAGTGTCTCCCAAAACGCCCAAACTGGAAATATGAATAAAGTGTTTGACGCCGCGCGCGTGGGCGAGCATTAAAAGATTTTTTGTGCCCTCAACATTGATTTTGTAAAATTTTTCAGGCCTGTCCCAATCGCTCACATGGGCTGCGGTATGAATGACCGCGTCTATGCCCTCCAGCGCTTTTCCCAGGGATTCTTCATCGTCCAGGCTGCCCTTACGAAACTCGATTTTATTTTTTCCCGATGAAGCCGCCCCGGCGAATTTTTCTCCGGCCATCTCCATGTCCCGCACGAGACAAACAGGTTCTTTTCCGTCTTGGATAAGGGCGCGGACTATATGAGAGCCTAAAAACCCCGTGGCCCCGCTCACCAGCACTTTTCGAATTCTTCCGACGTCAGAAGAATTGGGTTCATGTTCAAGCTGGAAGTGAAACACCGAGCGCCAGAACTCGTTTTTTTCGGGAAGAAGCTCGGCATAATGATCCGAATAAATCAGCGAGGTTTCATCGGCCAAATCCCGAATCTGCCCATTCGATTGATATTTGCCCATGTCCAGCACTTCATCCTCCGAAGAGTAGAGGTAGTGAGTGGGCACGGGATAGGCAATTATATTGTTTCTGAGCCAGCGCCCGAGGTGCGAGGCCTCCAGATAAAATCCGTTCGTAAAATCGAATGTTGTGGTCGGGTTTTGTTCAATAAAGTTTTTGATTTCACTCAGGCGTGAAAAGGCCCGGGCAGTGAGAAAACAACGCCTTTTTTTATTCTTGGGAGCCAACGCCAGCGCAAGCTTGGATGTCCAATGAAAACTTTTTTTGAGATGGAAAGGCGGGGAGACGAGCGTGAGTGATGAAAAATTGTCCGGTTTTATTGTGGCCCAGTGCAGAGCGGAAAATGCCCCAAAGCAATGCCCCAGAAGATGATAAAAGCCGCCCTCGTGCGATTTTTTGAAATCACGGAAACATTCTTCGTAATGCCGCGTCCAGTCTTCGAAAGAGTTCGCGTGTGTTCTGGGGTAGCGCGGCAGAAACAAAATGGCGGTGTCTTTGGGAAGATTTTCGGGAATTTCAAACCAATGAATATCGCTCAAAAGCCCGTGAAGATAAACCAAGGTGCGCTCAAATTTCAGGCGGCCTTTAGGATACACATAGTAGGCACACGTTTCGCCCTCCCGGAGGGAAACGTCATATTTCTTGAATAAGTCGAAAGATTTCATCAATGCCTCGTCCTTGAGCGCAAAACAGCATTTCAGCAAAAACCTGTTATATTTCAAGTATAGCTTGTGAAATGGACTTCGGAGTGGAAAAGGATTTTCCTGATGATGGATCATCAAAAAGTTGTTTTAACGCAGAAATGCCGCACGCGCGAGGCCGGGATTCGCAGTTTTAAACTCTTCGCCGTCAATTTGCCTCTACGCAGAGCCTTCAAACACGCTCAAACCTCTAGAACCGCTTCCGAAAGTATTTTCATCCAATGCGTCACGCATCAAGGAAATATAGGTTATGGGGAATGTCTCCCCCGGCCTTACGTAACCGGAGAAACCAGCGATTCCACGTTCTATCTTCTCAAGACATCCATACTTCCGCGGCTCGCCCGAAAAACCTTTCGTTCTTTGGAGGGTGTGAAACAATTTTTATGGGAATGCGATGGCAAGGCCCCCCAGGCCTGGGCGCCCCCTAACGCGCCCCAATCTGCGGCCTGGTGTGCGGTGGATTTGGCACTTCTCGATGTGTTTAGCCGTGAATTTAAAGAGCCCATTTCACAAGAGGTAACCATGAGCCCTTGCCGTTACAGCGGGGTCATCAGCCTCCAACAAGGCCTTCCTTTAATCCTATCCGCGCTCACCATGCGGCTTTTCGCCCTTCGTCAAATTAAAATCAAAGTGGACGGCCGGTCTGAAGCGAAATCTCTTCAATGGGTTCGAAAAATACTCGCGAAGAATGCCGAAATCCGTCTCGATGCTAACATGGCTTGGAAAGAGCCGGAAGTATTCTCGAAAATCGATCAATTTTCCCGCATAGGCATTCATTCTTTTGAACAACCGGTGGGCAGGGGGGAGCTGGATGTAATGGCAAGGCTTGTCCGGAATACGCAAGAGAAAATCATCGCGGACGAAAGTTTTTTTGACCGCGAATCTTTACAGCGGCTCATTGAAAAAAAATCGTGCACGGGAATCAATATTCGCCTTTCAAAGTGCGGGGGCCTGGTAGCCTCGCTCAGGCGCGCACGCGAGGCTGTGCATGCCGGATTCGATGTGCAGCTCGGCTGCCAGGTAGGCGAATCCTCTCTTCTTTCCTCGGCGCAGCTTATTTTCTTATCGGAGTTTCCCCAGGTCACTTGCCTGGAAGGATGTTTTGGCAAGCGGCTGCTCGAGCAAGATCCGGCAACGCCCGTGCTTGAATTTGGATACGGAGGCGCGCCGCCTCGCCGGAGGGGTTATTTGGGATTGGGCGTAGACATGGATGAGGAAATCCTGAAACGCTTCGCGAGATGCGAAGAAAAGGTGAGTCTATGAATCAGTCATTGGCATTTTTTGCAAAGTGGATGATGTCGGTAGAGGCGCCCTTGAATTTTAAGCGCATTCAAAAACTGTGCGTTTTTCCCACGGAAGTTCAACAGAATCTTTTATTTCATATGATTCAAAAAAACCGGGAAACGCGATTTGGCAAGGATTTTGGTTTTAAATATATTCAGTCTGTGCGGGATTATCAAAACAACGTTCCCGTGACTTCCTATAACGATTTGAAGCCTTATATCGACAGGGCCTTTCAAGGAGAGCCGGGGCAATTGACCGTTGAGCCACCGGAGTTCTATGCCATGACCAGCGGAACAACCGGTTCGCCGAAATTTATTCCCGTTACGCACGAAAGTGATCGCATGAAGGCTGAATTGATGCGTGTTTGGACATCCAAGCTGGCCATGGATCATCCCGATGTTTCCTCCGGTGTGGTTCTGGCCATCGTAAGCCCTGCGGTGGAGTGTTATACGCCCGCAGGCGTTCCTTGCGGATCCGAATCCGGCCACGCGTATCAAAAAATGCCGGGCATCATCAAAAATTTTTATTCTTGCCCTTATGAGCTCTTTGAAGTGGAGGATTATGAAACAAAATACTATTTGATGTTACGGGTTGCCGTCACACAGAATGTGAAAGTGATTTATACCTGCAATCCCAGCACCGTGTTCCTCTTGGGGAAATATTTATCCGAGTTTTCCGAGGAGGTGATTCGTGACGTGCGGGACGGAACCATTTGTGCCCGTCACAAAATTCCGTACCATTTGGCGCTCGGCTTAAAGCCCTATATTCAAGCGGATCCCGAGAGGGCAAAATTTTTGGAGGCATCGCTGAAACATTCCGGCGGGAGGCTTTTGGCCAAGCATGTTTGGCCCGCACTTGAAGTGATTTCTTGCTGGAAAGGGGGCAGTGTGAGTCTCTACCTTCCCAAATTCTCCCGTTTTTTCTCAGACACAGTTCCGGTGCGGGATATCGGATATTTTTCAAGCGAATTTCGGGGGTCCATTCCCATTTCAGACGACGGCTCAAGCGGAATTCTGGCCACACCCGCAAATTTCTATGAATTTTTTCCTGCAGAGGAACATCGAAAACCGGAGCCGGGTGAACTATTGACCTTAGACGAGCTTGAAGCGGGGAAGCGATATTTTATTTATGTGACGACACTTGCCGGTTTATACCGTTACGATATGAATGACATTATCGAAGTAACCGGATTTTATGAAAATACTCCCCTAATCCGTTTTATTCAAAAGGGAAAGGGCATGGTTTCACTGACGGGAGAAAAATTGTGCGAGTCGCAGGTGACCGAAGCCGTGGGGCACGCATTTTCCGGATTTCAAGAAGGCTATGAATTTATTGCGGCCGTGGGAGAATTAAAAGACGATTTTCCCCGCTACGCATTTTTAATTGAATTTGAGAAGCCCGTGGAAACGGGTTGTGTGCGAGAGCTGGCTGAAAAAATTGACCGGCGCCTGGGTGAGCTCAATATAGAATATGCCGCAAAACGCAAATCGAAGAGAATACGGCCTGTTGCGATCCGGATTGTAGCGTACGGAGAATATAACCGCTTCCGCCAGCAAGCGGCAAAAATCAGAAACAACGACGGCCAATTCAAAACTATCCGGCTTACCAGCGATGAATCGTTTGCGCAGAACTTTAAAATTCAAACTGAAATTAGTCAGGCAGCTTGAGGGAGTCGAGGGACTGTCCCCGAAGGGGACTGTCCCTTTT
>JACQQR010000041.1 GCA_016206875.1 Candidatus Omnitrophota bacterium | reverse complement strand
GGACTAGGAGATAGGAGGGAGGAGTTAGGAGATAGGAAATCAAAGAAAGACTTTCCTAACTCCTATCTCCTAACTCCTCCCTCCTCCCTCCTATCTCCTATATATTTATGGATGTCAGCGAATGTAAACGGGGTCTCTTGGTGGAAATCGAAAGCGCCCCGTGCCTTATCGAGCAAGTTACGGTTCAAACACCTTCAGCCCGCGGCGCATCCACGCTGTATAAAATGCGCATCAAGAATTTAAAAACCGGGCAACGCCTGGATAAAACGTTTCGCTCGGGTGATTCTCTCCCTGAGCCGAATTTTGAGAAGCGCCCGGTTCAATATTTGTATCAAGACGGCAACAATTTTTATTTCATGGACATGAAAGACTATAGTCAATTTTCTCTCCCACTTGAGAAAATCGAAGAGCAGTCCGGCTACTTATACGACGCATTAGAAGGGATCCTCTCTCTGGTTTATAACGAGCAAGTGATAGCGATAGAAATTCCTTCCAGCGTGGACATGCAAGTGGAAGATTGTCCGCCTTCGGGAACCAGCAAATCGGCTACGCCGCGTCCTAAAGAGGCGCGCCTCAAGACAGGCAAAACCGTGCTGGTGCCTGATTATATTGAAGCGGGCGAAACCGTACGCATCGACACACGAAGCGGCGAATTCATTTCACGCAGCGGCCGCTCTACAAGGTAAAAAGCCACGTTTTGATCCGTTGCCTAATAAAGGTGGAAATATTGTAAGGCCCATTACTGCTTGGAAAATTTAGTACTGCGTTCGATAAGTTCATGCCTAGTTTGTCACCCCCGCGAAAGCGGGGGTCCAGTGACTTGGACTTTGATGCAATGCGAAAGTCACTGGATTCCCGCTTTCGCGGGAATGACAGAACACTATGCGAACTCATTGCACGACGTATTAGGTTGAAAAGGAGGGGAGTAGTATGGAATCTAAGAAAAGACGCAATGCACGGCTCGTTGTACGCGAAAGCGAAGAGGATTATGATTGGAAGCAAGCAGCCTATGTGACTCCTAAAAAAATGGAACACCGTTTAATCTCAATCAGACTTCCCGTGACAATGATCAATCAACTTCGATACGTAGCTCTCGCAAAAGGAGATATTGGTTATCAGCAAGTTATCAAGACATTTATTGCTGATGGGTTACAAAAATGGCGGCAATCCAGAATGGCCGCATAATTCAAAACATACAAATAGCTTCGTTACAGCAAGTACAAATTAGATTCGCTCTACAAGGTAAAAAAATATGAATCCATTTCTAAGTCGGTGGGTAGAAGAAATCGCGCAGTTAACTTGTCCTGAAAAGATTCACTGGTGCGATGGCTCAGAGGGCGAAAAATCGGCTCTTCTGCAACAGGCGCTGGCTTCGGGAGGCATGGAAGAGTTGAGTCAAACCCTTCTGCCCGGATGTTATCTTCGCCGTACGCCGGAACATGATACGGCTCGCACCGAGCAGCTCACTTTTATTTGCACGGGAAAAAAAGAAGATGCGGGCCCGACAAACAATTGGATGGCGCCTCGTGAAGCATACGAAAAATTATCGCTTATCTTCGATCACTCCATGGCAGAGCGAACCCTATATGTGATTCCCTTTCTCATGGGCCCTCTAGGCTCACCCTACAGTCGGATCGGCGTGCAGCTTACCGATAGCATTTACGTGGCGCTCAATATGCGCATCATGACTCGCATGGGACAGGTTGCGCTGGAAGCGTTGGGCAATTCAAACAATTTTACGCGCTGCCTGCATGGCAAAGCCGATTTGGAAATGCATCATCGCTTTATTTGTCACTTTCCCGAAGATAACACGGTGTGGAGTGTGGGCTCGGCTTATGGCGGCAACGCGCTTTTAGGCAAAAAAAGTTTATCGCTGCGTATCGGAAGCTGGATGGGACAAAAAGAAGGATGGCTGGCCGAGCATATGATGATAGCCGGCATTGAAGATCCCGAAGGAAATATTACTTACGTGGCAGGCGCTTTTCCCAGCCAGTGCGGAAAAACAAATTTAGCGATGCTGGTTCCTCCTCCATCGATGAAAGGATGGAAGGTGCATACGATTGGCGATGACATCGCTTGGCTTCATCCCGGCCCCGACGGGCGGCTGTGGGCGATTAATCCGGAAGCCGGATTTTTCGGTGTGGCCCCGGGCACTAGTCAAAAAACTAATCCGAACGCCATGGCTATGATTCAAAAAAACACCATTTATACCAACGTGCTGAAAACTCCCGAAGGCACGGTGTGGTGGGAGGGGGTGGGCACCCCTCCGCCGGAACAGGGAATTGATTGGAGAGGCCGGCATTGGACGCCGGCACAGGGAGAGCATGCGGCGCATCCGAACGCGCGATTCACGGTTCCGGCCGCACAGTGTCCTTCCATTTCAAAAGAATGGCAAAATCCGCAAGGTGTTCCGGTGAGCGCCATTTTATTTGGCGGCAGAAGGGCGGGTCTTCAACCTCTCGTGTATGAAACATCCGGATGGAATGCGGGTGTTTATGCCGGGGCCACCATGTCGTCCGAGACTACGGCTGCGGCGATGGGACAAACGGGTGTGGTCCGGCGCGACCCAATGGCGATGCTTCCGTTTTGCGGCTATCACATGGGCCAGTATTTTTCTCATTGGATCCGGACGGGCGCTCAATTGCAAAATCCGCCGAAAATTTTTCACGTGAATTGGTTTCGAAAAGATAGCAAAGGAAATTTTCTTTGGCCGGGATTCGGAGAAAATTTGCGCGTGCTCCAGTGGATTGTGGAGCGTGCGCGCGGCGAGGCGGGCGCACGCGCCTCGGTTCTCGGGTATATTCCCGAGCACCTTAACTTGGACGGGCTCCGGCTTTCACAAAATGCTTTTGGCGAGCTCTTTAACATAGATATTCAAGAGTGGCGTGAGGAGCTGGAATACAGAAAAAGATTTTTGGAAACATTTGGCAACGTCCTGCCCGAAGAAATTTGGAAAGAGCAGGCTCTCCTTCAGGAAAATATATCGAAAACACCCATTGGGGCCGATGCCTATGTCCACCCGGCAAATTAAAGTACGCGACTTAGCGATTGGCGCGGATGCCCCCATTTCCGTGCAGAGCATGTGCGCCACGCGCACGCAAGACATTGATGCTACGGTGCGGCAAGTCGAGATGTTGAACGCACACGGCGCTGATCTGGTGCGCATCGCCGTCGATAATACAAAAGATGTTGAGGCCTTAAAAGAAATCCGCCGCCAAACTCGCGCGCGGCTTGTGGTGGACCTCCAGGAAAATTTTCCGCTGGCCGAAGCCATAGCCCCTTACGTAGACAAAATCCGTTACAATCCCGGCCATTTGCATCATCTGGACAAACACACTTCGATTGAGAAAAAAGTAGAGTGGATTGCCACGGTGGCGCGTGCGCATGGCCTTGCGCTTCGTGTGGGCGTAAACTCGGGTTCCATCGCGCCTGATTTTCTTGAAAAATATCCCGGTGAGCACACCACGGCTATCGTGGAATCCGCAGCCTGGCATTGTGAGCTTCTCGACAATATTGGTTTCACGAATTACCTAGTCAGTTTAAAAGATTCAGATCCTGCCGAGGTAGTGCTTTCGAACCGGCGCTTTCACGAGCGCCGCCCGGATGTGCCTATTCATTTAGGCGTCACCGAAGCCGGGTTACTACCCGATGGCATCACGAAAACACGCATCGCTTTTGAGCAGCTCATTCCGAAAGGAATCGGGCAAACTTTGCGTGTTTCGCTTACGGTGCCGTTTGAGAAAAAATATGAGGAAGTCAAGGCCGGCCGCCGGATTCTCGAAGACATTCGAAACGGAAAATTTATTTCTGTGCCGGATTTCGGCAAAGGACTTAATATTATTTCTTGCCCGTCCTGTTCGCGCGTAGAAAATAATGCGTTTGTGGAGCTGGCCGAGGAAGTCAAGCGGGTTACGGCTTACGCAAAAGCGCATAAACTGACGATTGCCGTGATGGGCTGCCGCGTCAATGGGCCGGGGGAAACCGACGATGCCGATTTGGGACTGTGGTGCGGCCCGTCCACTGTGGTGCTCAAAAGAAAGGCCGAGATGCTGGGTGCGTTTAAATATGCAGAAGTCACGAATGTATTGAAACAAAAATTGGATGAATTGATAGGTCCCCTCTAAAAAGAGGGGACGTGGAGGTTTTTATGGTAGACATGACAATAGAATATCTCGGCGACTTACGCTGCAAGCTTACGCACGGCCCGTCCAAAACAGAAATCATCACCGACGCCCCGGTGGATAATCAAGGAAAAGGCCAGTCATTTTCGCCCAGTGATTTAGTGGCCAGCTCGCTGGGCGCCTGTATGATCACCATCATGGGCATTGTGGCCAGGCGGCATCAAATAGATTTATCGGGGCTTACGGCTTCTGTTACAAAAGAGATGGTCACAGAGCCGGAGCGCAGAATCGGGAAAATCACGGTTACCTTTCAATTTGCCCGGAACCATACTGAGAAAGAAAAAACTTTGCTGGAACGGGCTGCCATGACCTGTCCGGTGCATAAAAGCTTAAGCCACGAAATCGAAACGCCAATATATTTTAAATATCCGGTGGGTGGTGGGTAGTAAACCCTTTCGCTGATAAAGCCGACCTATAGTCCATGCCATTTTGGATTCCGTTTCTTGTTTTCCTGG
The DNA here is from genome assembly GCA_016206875.1 of Candidatus Omnitrophota bacterium. Classification (GTDB taxonomy): domain Bacteria; phylum Omnitrophota; class Omnitrophia; order Omnitrophales; family JACROU01; genus JACQQR01. The sequence goes on along the minus strand of JACQQR010000041.1, from coordinate 6,657 downwards.
CTACCCGTTGGGTTGGGAAACAAAAGAAAGTTTTTTATTCCCTAGGCAAGCCTTTGGGAGAGAAGGAGAAGCAAGGGCTTGCCGGGTTTTTTGAGCCCGCCCTCTTAGAACACGTCAAAATTGTTTATTTAGAAAGGCTGCACCCGGCCAGCCTGCTCACGCAAGCGCGCCTCTGGCTTCTAAAAATAATATTTCGAAAACAACATTTAGCCGGCCTGACTTTAGGCGGGTGTGTTTTTGTAACCGATTCCATCCAAACCGGTGAGAAAATAAACCTCTCCATTTTATTTCATGAGCTCGTGCACGTAACTCAGTACGAATTATTGGGTATAAAAGAATTTCTCAAACAATATTTAACCAGTTGGGCGTATCACGAATATTCGTATCCTCAAATTGCACTGGAGCGTGTGGCCTACGGCCTCACGCATCATTTTGAAACTTTTCCCGGAAAACCCTTTTCGGTGAAAGAGAGAGTCATTGGGGGATTAGAAATAAAATAGTCCCCTCCGGAGAGGGGAATAGGAGTTGGTCATGAAAAAAACAGAGATTCAAGAAGTGGAAATCATCCCCTGTGCTTTTGAATACAAAAATCCGTTTATCACATCCCTAGGGAAAAAAAGTGTGGCCCGGAATGTGTTCGTTCTCGTCCGGTTGGCGGGAGGCATAAACGGATTCGGCGAGGCATCCAGTTCACTGGCCGTGCCTACGGCCACGCAAGAAGCAATGATGCGTGAACTGGCCGGCTTCAAACAACAAGTGGAGGGAATGGAGCTGGAAGAGGCCATTCAGTGGGCGGCCTCGGGCATTCCCGAAGACGGACATGCGGCAAGTTTCGCCGCGCTTGAGACGGCGCTTTATGACGCAAAGGCGCGCGTAAAAGGCGTGCCGCTGGCTAGGCTTTTTGGAAAGGAAAATCAAATATTGGAAACCGATGTAACCGTTTCTGCCTGGCCGGAAGCTACATCACGGAAATTTGTTTTAGCGGCGCGCAAAAATGGATTTCGCCGCTTTAAAATTAAAGTGGGAGTGAACTGGGATCAGGATCTGAAGCGAGTGTTGGCTGTGCACGAAGCATCGCCTGAAGCCGCGCTGATTTTAGACGGGAACCAGGGATTCAGCGTTCCCGGCACTATTGAGTTTACCGGAGAGCTGGCCCGGCGGAATGTGAAGATAGAATGTTTCGAGCAGCCCTTGCCGAAAGCCAGCGCCTGGGAAGAATGGTCATTGGTCAAAAATGAAATTGGCGTTCCTCTTGCCCTCGACGAAAGCATCACGAACGCCCGTGAGGCGTTAGATTTTATCCGAAGGGGACTGGTGGATATGATCAGCATTAAGTTGGCGAAATCCGGCGTTGCCGAGACCTTACGCATCATGAGCTTGGCCGGCAAAAATAAAATTGGACTCATGATGAGCTGCATGGCGGAGTCCGCAGCCGGGCTGACGGCCAGTGTGCACTTGGCCGCCGGAACAGGGGCCTTTACTTATGTGGATTTGGATTCTTTTTATTTATTGAAGCCTGATAAAAAAAATGCAGGCGGGTTTAGCACCAAAGGTGCAAAGCTAAAAATTAATTCACGCACAAAAGGGAGCGGAGTTTCTTTGTCGTTCCGCGCCCGCCAGAGGCGGGTCCGTCCTTATAACTTAGTTTGACCGTTTTTTAACTACCCCTTCGCGACCCTTGTCATTCTGAGGACCGCCAAAGGCGGGCCGAAGAATCTAGGTTGCGTCACTACCCAATGTTATGTGTAGCGAAAACATACTTTGAGGTTGTGCGACCAAGATTCTTCGCCCCTCTCGGGGCTCAGAATGACAAAGAAACCTATGATTCTTCTTTTCTTCATCTTTCTCGTAGGCTTCATTCTCTTCGTCCACCGAAAATTCCGGCGTCATCCCGTTTTCAAATATTTGCCGGTGCCGCTCTGGTGTTATTTCCTTCCTATGTTTGCCTCCGGCATGGGAATCATTCCGCGTGAAAACGCTGTTTACCCGGCCATTTCCACTCATCTGCTTCCGGCCTGTTTGATTCTTCTTCTGGCCGGCGCGCATTTAAAAAATGTATGGAAGCTGGGGCCGGCCGCGCTCATTTCTATGGCGGCGGGTTCCCAGGCTATTTTTACCGGCGGTCCGCTATTGCTTTTTTTCTTTAAGCCTTATCTCCCCGAAAATGCCTGGATGGGCCTGGGCGCGCTTGCGGCCAGTTGGACAGGCGGAAGCGCTAACATGCTGGCCGTCAAAGAAGCCATCGGAGTTCCGGAAAGTTTGTTTTCCATTTTGGTGATTGTGGATTCGGTGATGGCTTATGCCTGGATGGCCTGCGTGATGGAAATGTCCTCGTGGCAAGAATCATTCGACAGGTGGAACCGCGCGGATAAAAAGTGGCTTTATTCCGTTGGGGGAGGAGAGCCGGAATATATTGTTGGATCAGTAGAAGAGCCGTTTGGAAAAAAAATTATTTTTAAAATTTTAATTTCAATTCTGATAGCTTTTGTATTCGGCGAATTATCGGTACTGCTTGGCGCCTGGCTGGGACAATCGGCTCGTATGCTGAATCAAACCACTTGGGCCGTGCTCAGCGCTACAGCCATGGGGATAGCTCTTTCCATCAAGCGCGTTCGCGCTGTGGATGATACAACAATGGAGCGCACGGGATTTTTTCTGCTTTATGTGCTGATTGCTTCCGTGGGCGCGCGCGCCGATTTAAGCGGGATTTTCCAGACGCCGCTTTTTCTTTTATTCGGATTTTTGTGGGTAGCCTGGATGGCGTTTGTGCTTTTTTGTGTGGGAAAAATATTTCGCATCCCGCTTTTTTTTCTTGCCACGGCCAGTCAGGCGAATGTAGGCGGGCCGGCAACAGCCACGATGGTGGCAGGCGTCTATCAGCCTCACTTATCGTTCGTGGGGCTTCTTTTGGCCGTGCTCGGAAATATTTTCGGCACGTACCTGGGTATTGCGGCAAGTTACCTGATGCGGTGGGTTCAATAAAAATCCCCTCTCAGGAGGGGTGGCGCCTGCCTGCCGGCAGGCAGGGCTGGAGGCGACGGGGTGTGTGCATTAACTGATTACATGAATCGAAAGCAACCGCTCCTCGAGCGATTTTTTGCGCGAGCCTTTACTTAAGCCAAGATCACTGACGACGACACGGTTGAGTTTGTGCGGTGTGTCGCGGAAAAGTCCGCCGGTGTTATATCCCGAAGAATTATGAATCACATAATGCCGGCCTTCAAATTTTCCAAGATAGAGCATGATATGCCCTTTCAAGCGCAGAAGGCTGATGCCCGCCGGCGTTTCATTCAAAGCCGGCTCTTTCTCGCTATTCGATGCCTTTTCAGAAAACTCAATCAATAAGTTTCCGGCCTCCGCCTGATTTTTTGAATTGCGCGGCAAGCACACTCCCATCGTTGCGAATACATCTTGAATAAAGCTCGAACAGTCGCGCCCATTCCATAAACCGCCCCAGCCGTAAGGTGTGCCCAGCAGTTTAAATGCCTGGCGCAGCACATGTTCCCGGGTGTATGGAAGAAACCCTAAGCACACATCGTCAGACTTTTTCACGTAAGCCGGAATTACATCCACCAGCCCTCCGCTCCCTCGAATGGGGATAAGAACTTTAAAGGGAGAGGTACGAGAATCTGCGGCTGAGATCAAGGTGATTCTAGTTCCCATACGAAGTTCAGTGAAGGGAGTGGCACATTCCGGATCCGAATAAACGATTAAGCGATCCGAAAGCACAGTTAAAAACCGCTCAGGATCCGAAAGGCTTTTTAGCCCGCGTTCATTAGGAATGAGGGCTACATGAGAAACACCGACCCATCCGTGCATGTCGGGCGATTGCACGTAAAACCATCCACCGTCCGTGCTCGTGTGCAAAACAAGAACGCTGGTAAAAGCCCGCGCGCGCGTGTTTTGTAATTCGTCGAATTCTAAGTCGCCCGGTTTTTCTGTGAGGGGTTCGGAAGTGGGGAGGGCGCGCAAACTTGTATCGTTTACTACAATTCCATATCGCGGGCTAATTTCAAGCGGAATGGAGTTTTTATTTTGCATATCGCTTAATTTTTTGATTTCTTCTTCGGCCAGAAGCATTTTATTGCGCGTGAATAATTTATTTTCCCGAGGGCCTCTCAAATCCTCTTCAAGTACTTTTGTAAGAGTTGCGCGGTTGGAAAAAGCACGAAATTGGCTCAAATCCGGAATAATAGAATTACTTTCGCCGGAGGCGATTTGATTCCAGGCCCGAAGTTCTTCTGAAGAAAGAATGGGAATAGTTGCATCGGGAATTTGCGCGATCCAGAAATCCGCTTTTTGCATGGCCTCTGTGACATGTGGAGCTAAGAATTTTTCAGCCGGAGTCATTGGCGCAGGACGGAAAAGAAAGAATGCAGCAACAGAACCCAGGAGCACCACTGTCATTCCCGCGAAAGCGGGAATCCAGTGTCTTAGCCACGCCATGTTCTGACTCAAAGACCCTGGATTCCGGCCTTCGCCGGAATGACACGTGCTCTTATGTGTCATGCCAGCGAAGGCTGGCATCTTGCTTTTAAGGGTTAGTTTATTCGAAACCGCATACAGCGGCACGCCGGCTGCCAGCAGTAAAAATCCCCAGCCTGTGTCGCGCGGGCTCCCAATCCAGACAGAGGCAATGAAGGCAATCATCGCGGCCGTAAAAACCAGCGGTGTGAAAGGATATCCCCATACTTTGAAGGGGCGGGGGGCATCGGGAAATTTCGCGCGAAGAATGAAAACGCTTAGGCCGGTCATTGCATAAAAAATGGAAATGACCACCGTGGAATAAGTGACGATGGAATCCAGCGTGCCTGTCCACACCAGCGCCACGGCCCACGCGGCATTGAAAAGAAGCGCGCGTACGGGGGTAGAAGTGCGCACATTGATTTTTCCGAGCTCAGTGAATAATTTATGTTCGCGGCCTATCGCAAAGAGAATACGGCTTGAAGTCAGAATGTATCCGTTGAGCGCGCCGAATGTGGATAAGATGACCACTGCGGAAATGGCCGCCGCGCCCCAGCCGCCAATGGCACGAGTCATCATCTCGGCGGCCGCCAATTTTTTTCCGGCCATTTCAGCGAGCGGCACGTAGGCCATATACATTAAATTCACGGCCAAATAAAGCGCGGTCACCAGTGCCAGGCCCAAAATAATGGAACGGGGAAGGTCACGCGCGGGATTTTCGATTTCTTCGGCCACGTACACCGATTCCGTCCAGCCGCCGTATGTCCAAAGAATGAACACCAAGGCCATGCCTATTCCCATCCACGAAGAGCCATTGATGGTTTCGGGAAACCAATGGGCCAGGTTCACGCCGGCGCCGGATTTTCCCCAAAAAATTGCCCCGGCTAAAATGATAGCGGCCAAGGCCAGCACTTTGAGCGAGGAAAAAAAATTCTGCACATTTTTTGCCGTGTGAATGCCGACGATATTGCAGGCGGTAAGGGCCAGAATGGCCAGGCTTGCAGCCGTTTTGGAACCGGCGGGACCGTACTGCGTGAAAAATCCTAAATATTCAGAGAATACAAATCCCAAAATCGCAATCGTGCCCGTGCGTTCAATGAAAAGTTTTGTCCAGCCGAATAAAAATCCGGTGAGGCGCCCGTAGCTTTTTGTCAGATACACATAATCGCCGCCCGACTTGGGGAAGGCCGCGCCCAGTTCGGCGTAACAAAGCGCGCCGGCCATGGAAATCAGTCCCCCGATCACCCAAGCCGCCAGCACTAGGCCGGGATAAGACAGCACGCCGGCCACAGGCGAGGCTACGCGGAAGATTCCGGCACCGATAATGCATCCGATAACTAAGGCGGTGGCATCGAAAAGTTTCAGGTCGCGTTTTAGGCGGGGGGCCTCTTGCTTTCGTTCATGCGGAAGTGATTTTATTAGAGTTTCTTGCATGGATTAAGTCCCATTAAAGCGTGAAGCGTCGTTCGTGAAGCGTGAAGCGCGTACTGAGAAACACGAAGCGTAAATGCTTTTTACGCTTCACGTTTCACGAGGTGCGCTTCACGGGGTTCGTACCGCCAATGCCACGGCTCGAAGGCGGAGTTGGTGGTGTTATTTCTCGGATAAGAAAGCACAAAACCAAAGCGATTTGCGTTTGCAAGCAGCCAGTCATATTGGGGCAAATGCTCAAAATCTTCGGGCTGGTTCTCACCGCTTACGCCTTCTTCGCTGATAAAATCAATAGCCTCGACCTCCGGCCGGTTGTGTTCGCTTAGACCGGGGAGCGCTACCCAGCGATTGGTTTCTTGAACGGAATATTCATGATTTTTCAGGTAATAGACGAAAAGATATAGCTGATAGGCGCTTGAGCGGTAGCCCGATTCAATCAAGAGTTTCCTGCCGATGTCTTTGCGCATAGCAGACATCATTTTTAAATAGGCGTTGTACACGTTTTTTGGCAAAAATTGCCTTTCAATAACCGATATGATTTTTTTATCTGGATTCACCGGATCCGGGAGGCGCAAAATTTGGCCGTCGATTTTTACAAAATCTTCAGGGGACAGAGTTTTTTGCGAAGATTCCGGAAGATTGGATAATGCTCGAATGCTTTCTGCAAACGCGCGTTCTTCGGGCCGGAGCTCGGCATAAAATTCTTCAAACGTCATCAGGTTTACATTGCCGATTTGTTTGCGGTGCTGGATAAAGGGTTCC
>JACQQR010000039.1 GCA_016206875.1 Candidatus Omnitrophota bacterium | reverse complement strand
GTCTTCCTATTGGCAGGCACAGTTTTTTCCTTTTTGGCCCCCGCCAAACCGGTAAAACCACCTTAGTTCAAACTGCATTGGCTGGCGCTTCACCAACGGCTCATTTCTCCATCGATTTACTCCAGATGGAAACTTATCTGAAATACAGCCGGGATCCGGGGCTTTTCCGCCGTGAAATCGAGCACTGGCATTCTGCTCAATCCAAAAGGGGAGTGGTTTTTATCGATGAAATTCAAAAATTTCCGGCCCTTTTGGATGAAATTCATACCCTGCTCGAAAAATATAAAAATCAAATTTCATTTATTATGACGGGATCCAGCGCGCGAAAGATCAAACGCGCTCAGGCGAATCTGTTGGCCGGGCGGGCTTGGTCTTTTCATCTTTTTCCATTAACTCATATTGAAATCGGCGGAAAATTTGATTTTTCAGAAGCTCTGCAATACGGAACACTGCCGGCTCTCATGGATGATTCAGTTGTAGACAAAACCAGGACACTCAAAGCCTATACGGAGACTTATCTAAAAGAAGAAATTATGGCGGAATCGATAGTTCGTAATATTCCGGCGTTTAACCGATTTTTAGAATTAGCGGCGGATCAAAGCGGCAAACCCGTCAATTACACCAACTTTGCTTCGGAAACCGGCGTGTCCTCTAAAACGATCCGCGAATATTATCAAGTGATGGAAGACACCATGCTGGCTTTTGCGCTTCCTCCTTATTTGAAAAGCGCCCGGACACGGCTGACCACCCATCCTATTTATTACTTGTTCGATCTGGGAGTATTGAATGCGTTATGTCATCGTTTGGAGTCGAAACCGCAAACAGGCACAGATTTGTATGGACGTTTATTCGAACATTTTATTTTGCTCGAAATATACCGGCTAAACCAATATTTGGAAAAAGATTGGCCGATGTTTTATTGGCGAACCACTCAAGGCGCGGAAGTGGATATTTTGTTAGAAACAAATAAGGAGCGTTGGGCTATTGAAGTAAAAAGCTCTTCTCGTGTAAGGCCATCCGACCTGCGCGGACTGCGGAATTTTTTAAGTAACTACCGAGATTTCAAGGGGTTGTGCATAACCACCGCTGACCGCGCCTATCGATTAGATGGTATCGAATGCCTGCCTTGGCAGGAGTTATTTCAGAAACTTTTTTTCTAATAACTCGAGTTCTGCAGATTTTAGATTTTATGATTCCCCTCTCTAGAGGGGAATTCAAGACTTGTAGCATTAAGATCTAAAACTTGCAGAACTCAAGTAATAACTTTTAATCGAATCCGCATTTCCTACCGATTTGACAAAGGGTTCTGCATGAAGTAGGATTTCAAAAATTTTGAAGTACTAGAAGGGAATCCGAAACATTTCATGCGTTTCTTTTCCTCAAAACCTTATTTGCGCTCCAGCGCCTTCTTCACGTTCATCTTTTTCACCGCAAACGCCTTACTGTACGGCGAAGTCTCTCCGGGGGTTTCCTTGCCCGACGCCTCCTCCGGCCCGCCGCTGATTTACCATATTCAAGACGCGCATTCTGACCCCGCTGCCCAAAGGGATATCGCTCGAATTATCCGTCAACTAAAGGAAAGCCAACACATCGACCTGGTGTTGGTGGAGGCGGCCGTTGGTAAATTAGACGCAGAGACTCTCCAATGGACAGCCCGGCGCGGCGTGAACCAGAAAATGGCCAGGCGCCTTACGGAGATGGGGGAGATGAGCGGAGCCGATATTTACCTATCCCGGCACGGCAATTCGCTTCCATTTGTAGGCATCGAGTCGGCGGCTTTGTACCGCGCTAATTTGAACGAGCTCAAAAAGGTGTACAGCCGCCAAAGCGAAATTTCACAGTGGCTGAAAGCAACAGAAGAAAAATTAGAAGCGCGCATTTCGCGCCTGGCCAATCAGGGGCTTCTGCGTCTTTTAAGGACTCAGCTTGGGTTAGACCGGTTAACCCATCTCAAATCTCTTCTTCGCAAACTTCCCGCAAAAGATATGAATCCGATTCGCTATGCCAGCCTCGTCCGCTACGTGCGATTGAACGAAGAGGCCGGCTCGGTTTCTTCCGGCAAAGCTATGAGCCAATGGCAGACGCTTGAGAAAAAACATCGGTTGTCCGGCGAGTGGAAAGAGAAATTTTTTGGCAACAGGCTCAAAAAAAATCCGCGCTTTGAACTGGAAAAGTTATATGCCTTACTTTCCGATTCCGCTCAGGGCTTCGATTTCAAACAGTATCCGGATTTGGTGAAATATCTGCGCGCGCGCATTTACCAATACGAAATCAACGCGCAAGAGCTTGGCCGCGAAATCGAAGGCTGGCTGGAAGACCAAATCCGCGGCGCCGCGCGAAGGCCCGAGGAGAAAGCTGTTGCTAGCCAAATCCACAATTTTCGATTGCTCCGAAAGCTGCTCAGGCTAGAGCTGACCCGGAAGGAATGGTTGTCATTCCCGCGAAAGCGGGAATCCAGTGACTTTAGATTTGTTTCGATGCCAAAGTCACTGGATTCCCGCTTTCGCGGGAATGAC
>JACQQR010000040.1 GCA_016206875.1 Candidatus Omnitrophota bacterium | reverse complement strand
GGATATATCTTGAAGAGAAATTTCATAATAAGTTTTATTTTCCAAATCAAAATCATATAATTTGCTTCGCTCTAAATCAAGAATCCATCCGCGCTTTCCGTCGGTCAGCACTTTCATTTTGGCGCCGGAAATATAAGTTTGATTTTTTTGCACGCCTTCTTGAACGCTGCTTCGAAATTCCGACTCAAAATAAACGCCAGCTTGAAGAGACCTTAAAAAAAGAAAAGCAAAAAGAAAAGTGACTGTCACTTTAGTGACTGTCACTTTTGTTTTTGTTTTTCTTCGCCCACTCGAGCGCTTCATCATATGTTGTAATAGTCCCTTCCAGCTGGGCATCATAGAGCGCGGTGAGGATTTTACCCATTTCCGGGCCGCTCTTGAAGCCTATTTTTATGAGGTCGTGGCCGCTTACAAGCGGCTTGGGCTTCAAGTCTTCTTCCGGGATTTCGCTTATTTTCTTCTGGAGAAAATGATAATTATCCAACTTTCCGTGGCTTGACAGGCAGTCGATGCGGTGAAGCTCCATTTCCGTGGAAAAGGTGGGCGAGGCCATAAAGCGCTTGAGCTTGCCCTCACGCATCTCGCGCACGTGCGCAAATTTCATATGATTGGCTACGCAAGCACTGACCTCGTCGATTTCTTTATTGGAAAAGCGCAGGCGGCGGAGCATTTCCTGGCTCATGACGGCGCCGATTTTCTCGTGCTCGTAAAAATGAACGCCGCGCTCGTCACGCGTTACGGCGCGGGGCTTTCCCACATCATGCAGCAAGGCAGAAAATGCCAGCACCGGATCCGGTTTTTCGAGTTTATCCAGAAGCAATTTCGTGTGAATAAATACATCGCCTTCCGGATGATATTCGGGCGACTGTTCCACGCCCTTCATCGCCGAGATTTCCGGCAAAATCTCTTGCAAGAGCCCGCTTTCATCCAAAAGCAAAAGCCCTTTGCCCGCGTTGGGACGGGTAAATATTTTCATCAGTTCTTCGCGAAGACGTTCCTGGCTTACCTGATGAATTTTATGGGCCAACTCGCGCACGGCTCGCCAAGTTTCCGGCTCAATGGTAAAATCCAAATTGGCCGCAAACCGCACCGCACGCAATATGCGCAGCTTATCTTCCTCAAATCGTGCGTACGGCGAGCCTACGGCACGTATGACTTTCGCCCACACATCACGCTCGCCGTCCACAAAATCCATTATTTTCTTTTCAATCGGATCATAAAAAAGGGCATTCACCGTGAAATCGCGCCTGAGCGCATCTCGTTCGGGATTCGCGAATGTAACCGATTCTGGCCGTCTCCCGTCTCTATACTCCCCTTCCGTGCGGAACGTGGCCACCTCAAACATGCCCCCCTCTTCCTCAACTAAAATCACCCCGAATTGCTTTCCTACCGGAATAGTTTTGGGGAAAATTCGCTCAATTGTTTCAGGATGGGCTGAGGTGGCAATATCGATATCGTGAGGCTCTTTGCGCATCAGAAGGTCACGCACGCAGCCCCCAGCCCAAAGGGCCTCAAAACCCGCTTTTCGCAGCGTTTTAACTATATTCAAAGCGATTTCTTTTTGTTCTTTCATAGATTTTTTGTCATCCCGGCAAAAGCCTTGCCTACCGGCAGGCAGGCGGGGATCCAGGATAGCTAATACGCTGTTTCCTAAGTTCGTATAGAGTTTAGGCGTCTTTGGCAACCCATCAACGTATCTTGCGGCCCCTCTCCCTTTCTAAGGGAGAGGGGAAGGGGTGAGGGTTTTCACCGCCGCGTCAATAGCTTCCCATACCGCTTCGGTTTCCTGCCACACGTCGTGATCCCAAAACCGTAATACTTTGTATCCCTCTTTGCGCAAATACTCCGTTCTCTGGGCATCATACTTCTCATGCCTCGGTTCGGTGTGCTGTCCGCCGTCTAATTCAATAATCAATCGTTTCTCGACACAGCAGAAATCTGTAATATACGGCCCCACAACATATTGACGCCGGAATTTCAAACCGCCAAAGCTGCGTTTCCTTAAGTAATGCCAAAGTTTCGCTTCCGTATCCGTCTGGTGTTTTCTTAATGCACGAGCAAATTGAATTTTCTTTGG
>JACQQR010000009.1 GCA_016206875.1 Candidatus Omnitrophota bacterium | reverse complement strand
TAATAAAGCCGCCCGCGGGCTTCATGCGCCTGGGCTAATAATATTCTGGTGAATCCTCCGAATTCAGATTTCACGGACTTCCGCTCTAATAAATCAAGCGCGGTTGCCCATTCATTGATTGCGGCTTGGGCGGCTTGCGGGTCCGTGCCAGCAAGGCGCGCGAGCTCTCCGGCGCGCAGGAAATGGCGCGTGAAATCCATCACTTGCCGGCTAGCTACATCCGTGCGCGTGGCCGCCGCAAGCGCCGCAATATTTCCGAGAACGGATTCGAATGAGTCGCCTGCACCGGCCTCAATGCCAAATCCCTTTGCCACACGCACAAGCGGCGCGACATAACCTTCGCCGGACGAGGCCATGGCCACCACATCTTCCATCGTAAGTTCATGCTCAGCGCCCAAGCGCTTCAGCGCAGTTGCGAGCATTTGAATCCGGGTGAACATTTCCGTGCGCTTACGCGAAATTTCTAGGTTCTTTTGCGGGTCAATGTCGCCTGCCAGCGTTTTTAAGAAATCACGTGAGGCACGCAGTTGATCTGCGCGCACTACATCGTGCTCTTCCGAAGCGCGCTCTTCCATAGAAGTGAAGTAATAAATCAGGTTGCTCAAGAGATTCGAGGCCGAAGACACTCCGGCCTGACCGGCCATGGCCATCCATTTGCCTAAGCTGATATTCGGATCACGTTCCATGCGGCCCAGGGCCAGAAGCTCACGCGCTTTCAAATTGTCCACGGGCTTGGCGCCGAAAGAAATTGCCTTGCCGTCTTTCTTGCCTTCCCCGGCAACGCGCTTCATCATGGCCACATCTTCTTTCGATAAATGAGAGAAGGCCAAGGCATACACATCTACATTCCCTGATTTTTTGGCCAAGTCATCCAAAAACTGCACAGTAAGATAATTTTCCGGCGGGTACTTGCGCATAAAATAATCCATATATTGTTCAATCATGGCCGGTGAAGCGCCTTCTTTTTCAAGCGCCTTGGCATACTCTTCGCGAATGCGCTTCTTGGCTATATATTCCTGCGTTACCTCGGGCCCAAACCGGCCCAGGCGCGATAAAAATTTCTCTTCGTTTTCTTTTTGCTTGGCCTCGTTAGCCAATTTGCGCGTAAAAGACGGCAGATCAAAGCGCGTAACACCTTTGTCATTGACCGTAGTGCGGCTTTCATCTTTCACACTGAGCTTGATGGATTTGATGCCGGTGCGGTTGGTGTCGCCTTCCGTGTGCGCGCCTGAATCTTCGATGTCCACGCGATAGGTTACGCCATCGATTTCCACGCTGGAGCCATGATCCAGCGCCTTGCCTTCATATTTGAATTTTCCGGTGGCTTTATCGTAAGTGACCTTGGCATGCGGGGTTTTCGGGTTCGGTGTGTTTACTTCCGTAATTTTTGCTTTCTCCGCGGCATCCTTAGGCAGCTCTGTGGCAGCCACGAGTGTGGTGCGAAATACCATCTCACCGGTTTCTACATCACGTTCCGATTGGATTTGAACGGTATGATTCTCCGCATCCGAATAAGTAAATGAACTGTTCTCCGTAGCGCTGAATTCAAATGGATTACCCTGACCGTCCACGCCATGAAACATTCCATCCGCACCGCGCTCGGCTTCAAACTGCGGCGCTCGGCCCAGGTCTTCGGCTTGACGCAGCGCCTCATCCACAGCATCGATTAATGCGGCGCGCTTGCTTTCCGCGTCCTCGGCATTGGCATTGCGCGCGGTGATATATTCACGGCGCATGAGCACGAGTGCGGCATTATTTTTGAGCGAGGCCAAGCGGCTATCGATGCGCTGGCTGAGCGCGCGGTCATTGCCGCGGCGGCTCGCCATGGCCAAGATATAATTTTCCATCGACTCCGAGCCCGCCATCACTTGAGCCAGCGAGAGATTTCCGCGCATCCACTCTTGAACGCGCTCCCGGCGCGTTAAGTCGTTTACATTTTCGATGTTGCGAGGAGATGGAGTAGCACTGGCTTTCCGAATCAAATTCCCCACATTGGCAAAAAAGTCTTCAAAGAAAAAGCCCGCATAGGCTGCGCCAATACCAGCCCAAACAGCGGCTTTAGCGAAAGAAAGCGGCAGCGAGCGGGCCGATAAAAATTGGTCAAGGGCCACAGCGCGCACGGCGTCCGGATTTTGACCGTATCCAAACGCATCCATTTTCTTGGCTTTGCGAATCGAATCCACCAGGCCGGAGAGCTCTTTAATTTTCACTTTGCCTTCGGCTAATTCTTCCCTCATGGATTCCGAATGTAAAACTGCGTCCAAATCAGCCATGTCGTCGGCTGAAAAACGCGCAGAAGACAAAACAAGGACTTCCGCCAAACTTTCTTGTCTTGTCATTCCCGCAAAAGCGGGAATCCAGTGACTTAGTTTTTCACGCAGGGAATCAACGACACTGGATTCCCGCTTTCGCGGGAATGACAGGTTTTCTGGATTGGTAAAGAAATCCATAATTGCGAAGCTTACTTTTCCCGGCAATCCAGTGACGCGCTCTATCAAAAGTGACCGTGCTAAACTCGCTGTGCTCGGACGAACGAGTTGTGCGGCGGCACGCAAAGTGTTGCCGAATTTTCCGGAAGCAGGCCCGCGCTGGAGCTTCAGTTCATGCTCCAACTTATCGATGGTTTTCTGCCGCGCGGCCTGCGTATACCGGAAATCTTCTGCGCGTTTGTGTTGTTCGATAATTTTCGCCAAATCGGCTTCAAAATTCTTGCTGGCTTGAGTGACGCCAAGCCCTGTGGAAGAAGAATCTGATTTTGATTTCAAAACCTCCGCTATTTCGGCCCGCGGGTCTTGAGCCGCCAAAACACGCGCCCATTCTTCCGGGCTGATACCGGCCGCCAGCGCTTCTCCGGCACCCGGCAGCGCGAGCAAGCCTTGCGAAAGCTGGGTAAGCGTATCCAGCATGCGCTCATTCATATTTTGTGGATGCACCACGCCCGCGCGCATCAGGGCAACCGCCAAATTCCAGTACGCCATTTCATTTTCTTCATCATCCGGAGGAATAAAGATATTCACTTTGCCGGATTTGTTCACGGATTCAGCTAATTGTGTGAGCGCCTGGCGAGCCCGGGCACGCTTGGCTTTATCTTCAAATGATTCTTCGCCTTCTTTGGGTGCGGCCAGCCGCTTCTTGAGCGCGCTAAAAACAGCGATAATGCCCATACCAGTTTGATTGGCGGCGAGATTTCCATCTCCATCGCGCGCATTTTCAAAGCCACCCAGAGCAAGCAGGTCACGCTCCACCCTCACCCTACCCTCTCCCTCACTGCGGGAGAGGGAAGAAACATCGGAAAACACGCCTTCGCTTTCAAGCTGGCTCATGGATTTTCGCTTCTCCACTTTCTCGCCATGCGAAGAGGCCAGTGAAGCCACTTTGGGCAGATCCGACTCACGCATCCTTTGATTGAATGCGCGCACCACTTCGGCTGCGCTTTGTGCTTCATTGGGTGTGCGCTCTTCACCCACAAGACCTTTGGCAAACTTCGCCCTTCCCTGATCATCGAGCCCGAATAAATCGCCTACTTTGAGACCCTCTACTTCTCCTGTTGTGCCCGTAATTCTTCTCTCCGCTATAAAACTTCCGGATTGAGTCAACACACCCGCTTTCTCAAGTTGGCCGAGCCATGTCTGGGCCAGCGGATTTCCTTCCAGCCAGCGGTTCACTTGAATTAAGCGCTGTTTCGCGCGATGCGTGAGAGAATCGGGAGATTGTTTTGCTTTTGCCAGAAGAACCAAATCGGCAGAATTGAAGTTTTCCAGTTCAAGGGCTTTCAAGAATTGCTTCAATATTTCTTGAAGGGCTGCGTCTTCGAGTTTGGCGGCCGCTTGAGCGTCGGAGTGTGTGTACCTGAGTGAAGTATCCACACGCACTGTGCCTACATAATAGCTCGCCGCAGAGTCGGTTAAAGTCAACACCGTTTCCCTCAATTCATCGCGCGCGGCAATAATTTCTTTTTGACTTGGTTCGGAAAGTTTTTTGAATTCGGAACTGCGTATCACTGTTTCTAAATCGGTAAGAATGCGCTCTCTTGAGCGCTGCAAGGCTTGGAGACCGGTTTGCGA
Source organism: Candidatus Omnitrophota bacterium (assembly GCA_016206875.1). Classification (GTDB taxonomy): domain Bacteria; phylum Omnitrophota; class Omnitrophia; order Omnitrophales; family JACROU01; genus JACQQR01. The sequence goes on along the minus strand of JACQQR010000009.1, from coordinate 81 downwards.
GCCGCCAAGCGCTGCGTCTTTTTCACCCGATCGCTCGGATTGGTATTTGCTTTGGAATCCGGAGAGAATGGCTGCGTCTTT
>JACQQR010000038.1 GCA_016206875.1 Candidatus Omnitrophota bacterium | reverse complement strand
GGCATGTTGCGTTCAAAATTCCGGATTTCTCCCAGTAAAATTTCGTATCCGGCCAAGATCCGTTTTTGTTCCTGCTCGTATAATCCATCCAGTTGGAGTTTGATCTGCGCCCAATTCAGAAGTTTCTCAAACTCTCGACGTGTTTTTATCCCCTCGTTACCGCGCAAATCCCAACTGCCTACAATGGCTGCACCAGAAGTCGGTTCGATACCGATGCCAAAGCGCTTGGCCCACAAAGAAACAAGGCGCATGCCTGTCTCGGTTTCTCTAAGTGACTTCTCTAGGGGATCGAGTTCAAGCCCATTGGCCTCAAGAAGCCGCCGGTTGAGCGGCTCTTCAGAATCGATTACAGCCTCAATTTTTTGGGCTTGCGCCAGAATTTCTGGTTGGGTGGCAAATGTGCCGTCGGATTTTTTGTAGGCCGCTTCGATTGCGGTGCGGGCTTGCTTGAAAACCTCAACACTGATTTCTCCGGATTGGACGGCAAAACGGGTTACGGCAAGAACACCGTTTTCTATCAAGGGGGGAATCGCATCACTCAGTTTTTGAAGCGCCGGTGCGCGCACTTTTTCGAAATCTTCTTTCGCCTGGCGGACCAGCGCGGCTAAATCGGGATTGGCTTCAATCAAATCAGAACTGACCCGGCCTAAGGCTCTATTCCATTCTTCTTGGTTCTCCAAGTCTTTTTTAGCCTGCTCCGCCACTTTGAGTTTCTCCTCCAAACCGGCCATATAGGAATCATAGCCGTTTCGATCGTCTGCGCTTGTGAGAAAGCTGGGCGGCTCTGCAACGAGTAACTCCGCAGCTTGCGCCGCATTGCCATAACGGCTCGCGACAACTCCCCGGGCTTGCGCGAGCTCGCGCACCGCCTGGGCCATTTCTTTCTCCAGTGCTTCTACATGCCGCACTATCTGCGCAGCATAAGACTCAAACGATCGAAGCGCTTCTTGAAAACGAAACACGGCAGAGGAAAACTCCTCAGCCAAACGATTCGCAAATCCTTGAGGAAGCCCTTCCAAAGCGGCGCTCCCCTCTCGCACATCCTCTTTGAGCCGGTCTAAAACGTCTGCCTTCTCTTTTGCTTCATACAATGCCTTATCAGCCTCCAAGCGTTGCTGTCTGCTTTCTTCAAGATTCTTTTCTACATCTCTCTGGAAATAATAAATAAGCGCGTTTAATTGCATTTCGTTCAGCACAGCTATAGCCTCTTCTACATTTTTAACCCCAAATTTTTCTTCCGCAGCCCGCATGGCTTGCAAGATTTGGTCAAAAGCAGCCATCAAGCGCAAGGCATTCAGACGCCCTTCAGGATTTTGATCATAGAATTTGCGCGCTTTGGCAAGCTGCTCGCGAATTTGCGTGCGGGCGTGCTCAATTGCCTCTTCCGGAAGGAGGAGAGTCTCGAGCGCCGCTTCTGCCGCCCTAATTTCTTCGATTTTTTTGCGGGCATCGGCTAATTTTGCTTCAGCATGTTCGTGAACCGCCGACGCCTGCTGTAAAGTTTCCATGCGTTTCAGCCGCTCCGTATCGTAATAAACACTCCACGAAGCGCCTACAGAATCCGTGGCCGCCATTTCGGCCTGAATCACGAGTTCCTGTGCTCGCTTCAAGGCAGGTATTTGTTCGCGAAACGCGCCGGCTTTTTCAAGCAAAGCCCGGGAAGCTCTCTGCGCTACGGCAGTCACTTCCCCGGCAAACTGCAGCAATATTGTTGAAGCACCGGGGCCGCTTGAAAGTCCTTGCGCGAAACGATTCAAAGCCCTTTCTTCCGCTTCCAGTTGAGCGATGAAACGGTTCAGCGTTTCTGCCATCCGGTCTAAATTGGCGTTGGGCCGGCCGGCCTGCTCTTCTAAAGCACTTAAGAATTGCGGGTGCTCATTTTCAAAACGGGCGGCGATTTGCTCCATTTGTTTGAGCTCGATCCAATGCTGGAGCTCGACTTCCAGTTTTTCGGCATTTTCTTGATGCGTGGCTGCGGCCAGAAGCAATTCGTCTTTAATCTGTTTAGACAGCGCAGCAATTTGTGTCATTTTGGGATGCGGCGTTTCCATCAAGCGTTCCAGGCGGCTGTGTTTGACCTTGAGCAAAAGATAAAAGTTGGAGGCGTAGACTTGATATTCAAGAGTCTGCCCCCGCATCTGGCGCAGGTTTTCTAATGGCGTGTTTTTCCAGTTGTCCGCTTCTTTGGCTCCTTCGGCCAAGCCGTATAAAGCGGCAAGCCGCTCTTTCAAGCGGCCGATTTCTAAGGTTAATTTGGCATTTCGTAAGGCAAAACTCGCTACAGTTTCCGAAATACTGCTTACTTCCATATGCCGCGATCGCAGGGCTTCAATCTCTTCTTGGGCTCGACCGTGCGCTTTTTCAAAATGATCTTCAATGGATGCGGTATCGAGAGACCCGAGCCATCCGGGGAATTGTTCTTCCAGATTCTCTTGCAAAGGTAGAGCATC
>JACQQR010000035.1 GCA_016206875.1 Candidatus Omnitrophota bacterium | reverse complement strand
GCCCAAAGCAGTGCCAGCATCGCCGGCGGCCGGCTGAACAAAAACATTTTGAAAGCCTGTGTGGGCGCGAATTTTTCCGTTCGCCACGGCATTTAAGGCACAGCCGCCCGCAAGACATAAATTTTGTGAACCGGTTTGGCGTTGGAGGCTGTTTAAAAGATGAAAGAATATATTCTCATAGGTTTTTTGAAGCGAAGCGGCAATATTTTTATGATGCCCGGTAATCGGCTCTTTGGAATTTCGCGCCGGCCCGAACTTTTCTGTCATTTTTTTTGAAAAACAAGCGCTTAGATTCGGATATCCCTTCTCCCAATTCATCTCAATTCCGTCGCGGTGATGCGTGAAATAATCCAAATTTAATTTAAAACCATTGCTTGAATTGTTTGAGCCGCATTGAATCATGTCCCCGAATTCCCCGGAAAAAACTGCCTCCCCCAACGCCGCAAGCCCCATGACTTTGTATTCATCGCCGTAGTTGGGAAATCCCAAATATTGTGTAACCGCCGTGTACAAAATCCCCAGGGAATGCGGAAACTGGACCTGTCCCAATATGTTGATTTGATTGCCCTCGGCCTTGCCCCATTTGGTGCTGACGAAATCCCCGAAACCATCAATAGACATCACCGCAGAACTTTCAAAAGGAGAGGCAAAAAAGCCGGAGGCCATGTGCGCCAAATGATGTTCCACGGCGTACACTTTTGCTTTAAGCGCCCCTTTGGCATCGAGTGCCTGCTCGATTTTGTCTTGTACATTAAAGATTTTTGCCGCATTGCTGATGCGTGAGCCAATAAACTTCGACAAATGATTCCCGTGCCTGATAGCGTATAAAACCTTGCTAGAGAGATTGGCCTTCGGATCCCGGGAAATCCCAACGGCATCTATATCGCTCAGAGAAAGCCCTGCCTCCTTCAAGCAAGCCCGGATAGCCAACTTGGGAAATCCGGCGCAATGTTTGATTCGGTTAAAACGCTCTTCTTCACAAGCAGCCACCACCTGTCCATCCTGAATCAAGGCGGCTGAAGCATCTCCGTGATACGCGTTAATACCCAAAATGTTCATGGCTTAGGTACTCTTATATTTTCTGGCCCAACAAAGAAAAAGGGCATGCCCGAGAAACTTTGGAATGCACAACTTCATAATCGCGGATGTACAAATACTCTCCCAGATTTTCTTTATGCCAATCAACACCGGTGAGTTTGCGCGCAAAAGGAAGATATTTGTACGGCTTAAAATCATACTGAGAAAGAATGGTATGTGTTTCATGGCGAGTCGCTTCTATAATGAGCGCCTGTAATGAAGGCGCCGACAAAATTTTTACGGCTCCTTCCAACACCTCCAAATCATGACCCTCCGCATCAATCTTGATCAAAGAAGGTATTTGGTTTTCTAAAACGTTGTCAAGAGTTTGGGCCTGGACCTGGACCGTTTGAGTCCCCCGAGAAGATAGCGATTTTCCGTTGGAAACAATATGATTGGTCGCGTCTAATTCTCGTGTAATGGTTACCTCACCCTCATGGCTACTCAAAGCCCTGTTATGTGCTGTGATGAACCCTTCGAAATTGTTAAGCCGTATATTTTCTAAAAAAATCTTAAACGTTTCCGGTACAGGCTCGAACGATACACACGGTACGCCCAGGCTGGCCGCCAAAATCGAATAGGCCCCCACATTAGCGCCTACGTCGACAAAAAAATCTGCGGGCCCGAGAAAATGCATCGCAAAAGACATGGGTTCAAATTCTTGCAGTCCACAATAGATATTTCCTGTAGCCCCCGTCATGCCCGGGCCGAGCAAGAGGCGCGAGTGATTCACGAACGGAACGGCCACCGGGCCGGGAACGAGCCGGCTGCCGATCTGCCAACAAAACCATTTGCCTAGGGCCTCAAATTTTCGATTCCGATTTAAGGGATGATTGACAATAAATCGTGCCGTTGAAAAAGCCCGTTGAACGTTTTCTAATAGATTGCTTTGTCTACTCATTCTCCCCAATCCATACCGCTTTTGGAGAGAGATTATAGGTGAAGAAATGCATTGGGTCATTCATAAAAAATTGCTATATTAACGCAGTAAATTATGAACATACATCATGCTTCAACCTCCCACAGAATTCAAAAAGCGCTCATTCCTGCCGCGGGCAAGGGCATTCGCGCTTATGAAAAGACACGCTATACCAGCAAGGTCATGCTGGAAATTAAGGGCATCCCGCTTCTGGAAAGAAATATCCTATTGCTCCGCGACCAATTACACATCACGGATATTATTGTCATTGTAGGCTACGACGCCCCCCGCATTCAAAATCATTTCCAAGACGGCAGCAAGCTGAATGTTCGTATTTCCTATATCCATTGCAAAAATCCGGAGTCGGGCCTGGCAGAGGGTATTTATTTAGCAAGGGACCATTTTCATGAGCCCTTTATTTGTATTCTGGGCGATGAGCTGTATTTAAATTCGAATCATAAAGACTGCTCGGAAATCCAAGCGGATCAGTTTGCCGTTTGCGCGGTGCAAAAAACCAATCAATTCAAAAAAATCCGGGAAAATTACACCCTGGAGACGCATAACGGTCATATCAAAAAACTCATCGAAAAACCCGAAGAAATTCGAGAGCCTTACCTGGGCTGCGGCACTTGGATTTTAAGACCTGAAATTTTTGAATACATTCGAACCAGCCCGCCTTCCGCCAGAACCGGGAAAAAGGATTTTGTAGAGATTTTAAATCATGCGATTGAGCAGGGAAAAACCATTGTCCCCTTTCACTGCCAGGGCGCTTATTTCAATATCAATACCATTGAGGCTTATAATGATGCCCAGTACACCGCGCGCGCGCGGAATTTTGACGAAAATAAAATAAGCGTGGTGATTCCCACACGCAATGAAGAAGTATCGATCGGTTATGTGGTCAAAGATTTTCTTCCGCACGCCGACGAAGTGCTGGTGGTCAACAATCAATCCACAGATCAAACCGCCCGCGTGGCCGAGGAAGCCGGAGCCCGCGTCCTTAATGTACAACTAAAAGGTTATGGAGACACCATTCGATACGGATTGGCGCAGGCCACCGGCGATATTTTAGTGGTGGTAGAAGGCGACTATACGTTTCGCGCTAAAGACCTGGGAAAATTTCTGGAATATTTGAAAGACGCCGATATGGTGATTGGCACACGCACCACGTGTGAACTCATTGAGCAAGGCGCCAATATGAAAGGGCTGCTGCGATTTGGAAATATCTTTGTGGCCAAACTCATTGAACTATTGTGGTGGTCTCAGGAGCCGCGCTTTACGGATGTGGGCTGCACTTATCGGGCCGTTTGGAAAGATGTGTATCGAAAAATCCAGGACCAACTAAAAAGCACCGGACCAGAATTTGCCCCCGAAATGATGATTAAAATTCTCCAGGCGCATCTTCGGTTGATTGAGATCCCCATTACTTATTATCCACGCATGGGAAACGAGTCCAAACATTCCAATAATTGGCTGGGCATTTCAAAAACTGCGCTGAAAATGCTGCAACTGATTGCCAAAGAACGATTGAGCGGTTTTAAACAATGAATGCCTATGAATGCTGGGGACGCTACCCAAAAGCCAAACATCAAATTGAACCGATTTATTGGACCAGCGAAAATCCTTTTATTCATTCGCCGGCGACTTCGTACCTCGCCTTCGGAAAAGGAAGAAGCTATGGGGATTCTTGCCTCAATGACGGGGGTGTGCTTCTGGACACTTCCGGCCTCAATCGATGGATTCATTTTGACGACGAAAAAGGGGTTGTGCGATGTGAGGCCGGCGTGAGTTTGGCTGAAGTGTTGCGGCTTGCAGTGCCAAAAGGATGGTTTCTCCCCGTGACCCCCGGCACAAAACATATCACTGTGGCCGGCGCTATTGCCAATGACGTGCACGGAAAAAACCATCATCGCGCCGGAACTTTCGGCCGGCATGTCGGGCAATTTGAAATTGTGCGGTCCGACGGCACACGGCTGCTTTGTTCCCCGCAAAAAAATCAAAAGTATTTTAGCGCCACTATCGGCGGATTGGGCCTTACCGGCCTGATTCTTTGGGCTGAATTTTCGCTAAAACGCATCCCCAGTTCTTGGATTCAAATGGAAACAATCCGGTTTGGCAATCTGGACGAATTTTTCAATCTTTCCCGGGACTCCGATGAAAAATTCGAATACACTTTGTCGTGGATTGACTGTTTTTCCCAAGGCAAATCGCTGGCGAGAGGTTTAATGATGCGAGGAAATCACGCGGAGAACTATCCGGACAAAAAACGGTTTTCCATCCGGGACCGTTCTATAAATATCCCTTGTACGGCGCCCCGTTGGTTTACGCATTCCTCCATCATGAAAGGGCTCAATGTTTGTTATTTTTATAAACAAAGGAAAAAGCCTCGAGTCTCTCGGGTGCACTACGACTCTTTTTTCTATCCCCTCGACATACTGGGTTCTTATAACCGCCTGTTTGGCCGCGGCGGCCTTTTACAATATCAGTGTGTCCTGCCCTTTGAAGGGCACGGAGATCTATCGGCTATCAAACTCATTCTTTCCCGGATTGCAAAATCGAATTTGGCCTCAATGGTGGCCGTGCTGAAAGTGTTTGGCAATATCCCTTCTCCCGGCATGTTGTCGTTTCCCAGAAAAGGAATCACGTTGGCGCTTGATTTGCCGATTCGGGGACAGAAAACATTTCACTTATTGGAAGAGCTGGATGCGGTCGTGGGCGAACATCACGGGGCTGTGTATCCGGCCAAAGACGCTCGAATGAGCGGAGAAAACTTCAGGCGTTTTTTTCCTCAGTGGAAAGAATTCCGGGATTATGTGGACCCAAACTTTTCTTCGGGTTTCTGGAGACGGGTGACACAAGAACCTTCCCCAATCGGTTTGGCTTCATGAGAATACTCATCGTAGGCGCTACTTCCGCCATCGCGCAAAAAGTAGCCCGGTTATTCGCCAAAGCGAATCATTCGATTTTTCTGGCCGCCCGTAATGAGAAAAAACTGGTTTCTGTCGCCCAAGATATCCAAATTCATGGCGCCCATCCGGTGCACTATATGACCCTCGATATGAATGATTTCGACTTGCATCCGGCTCTAATCCATCAGGCCACTCAATCTTTGGGCGGCCTGGACATTTTACTCGTGGCTCATGGCCAGCTGCCGGATCAGCCTGCCTGCCAGGTGAATGTCCGGGAAGCCGAGCAAGCTTTCAAAGTTAATTTTTTAAGCGTGCTTTCCCTGCTTACGCACGCATCTCATCAATTTCAAAAACAGGGTTCCGGAACCATTGCCGTCATTTCCTCGGTAGCCGGAGACCGCGGAAGGCAGAGCAATTATATTTACGGCTCCGCAAAAGGGGCATTAAATATTTTCCTGGAGGGCCTCAGAAACCGGCTTTTCCCTTACGGAGTGCATGTACTGACCATCAAACCGGGTTATGTGGATACCCCCATGACAAGCCATTTGAAAAAAAACAGGCTCTTTGCCGATCCGGAATCTGTCGCTAGAGATATCTACAAAGCCATTCAGAAAAAAAAGGACGTGGTGTATACGCCGTGGTTTTGGCGCTACATTTTACTAGGAATCAAACTATGCCCCGAGTGGATTTTTAAACGAACGAAATTGTGAGTTTGCAGGCTCAGGGAATAAATAATAAAAAAGTGACAGTCACTAAAGTGACAGTCACTTTTTTATTTATTTTTTACACTCGATGCAAAAAGAGTCTTGGAATCTCGCGCGTTCTTCCACCTCGCTGAACTTTGGATCCTCTGAGTCCTGAAATCCTTTTTTCGCGATGTCCACAAACCCCGCATGTTCCAATTCTTTTCTGACCGACTTAAAATCCCACATCCACAAATGCTGTCTGGAACCCAGCCAATCGGCAAAAAAAGAAAAAAAAGTTCTATGCCGTTGCTCGTGTCCCATCTGAATTTTCCGGATCAATTGCTCTGCGGCATCCGGCTCTTCAGACACGAGATACGACCGCGCCAGAATTTCCAAATCGGGAAGAATCAGCCGGAACCGGCCTCCCGGTTGAAGCAAACGGTATGTATTTTGGATCGCAGCGCGGAAATCGAATAAACATAGATGCTCCAGCACATGCGAGGCAAAAACGCCGGAGCAGCTTCCGGGCGCAAGAGGCAGCCCGCGGACAATATTGCCGTATCGCACTTGTTTGGGAAAGCGACTGGAGTTTTTTGTGTAGAGGCGGCCTAAAACAGGGATTTTCTCAAAAAGGAGAGTGGGCGAAGCGTCGAAATTCAGCCAGCCTTCGGGGGCGCTCATGCCACAACCGTATTGAACGTACAGCCCTTCTGGAACTGACGAAGGCTTTTTCAGACAGCCAGTTTGAAGTTTCTGATAAACCATTTCTGAATCCGGCGGGGCTCCCCTCTTCTGAGCGCATTGAGCCCTCTGGAAAAAAGTTGATACGCCCGGAATATTTTTCGCTCAATGAGACAACCGAGATACACAAGATAGCTCACGCCCCATCGCCTGAGTTTTTTATCCGTCATCAGGGCCATGATCTTCACCGGCATCTGATGCCCATTGATTGAATAGGTATTCAAAAGAACATAAAGATTATTCAGGTATGTTTTCGAAATCCCCATGAAATACTTGCGGTATATGTCATTTAAATCGTCCTTGATCAAACCGTCCTCTTTTGCTTTCCGGTACAGCCCGGTTTCGGGATAAAAGGTAAGAGAAAATAAGGATAAACAGTAAGGGGGTTTGAACTTCACCAGCATCATCAGTGTTTCCACCAATTCATCGTCCCCTTCCCAAGGATTGTCCAAAATAATATCGTATTGAATCTTGGTGATTTTATCGTGAAATTCATTGAGCATGGCGACGGAATTAATCATTTTTTGATTCGAGTCATTTCTTTTGTACAGGTCTTTTGTTTTTTCACTGCCGGTTTCAATGCCCATGCGAACGCTGTCCAATCCGGCATTCACCAGATGGGCCAATTTGGGCCGGCTGCATGTTGAGGGGGTAATGCCCGTAATACAAAGAGGAAGGCCTACCCGCTCTTTATAGGCATCGGAAAATTCCTTAATTTTTAACTCGGGATAAAAGAAGAAGGCATCGTCATCAAATTTGATGCTTTTCAAAAACGGCATTTTTTGCCTGGCTTCAACCAATTCCTGAACCACTTTCAGCGGATCCCGTTTGCGGACAATGCGGTACTGCGCATCCATTTGATTGAGCGTATTATTGCAGCAAAATTCGCAGCCAAACGAACAGCCGCGGGTGGCCATCGTCATGTACTCTGTTCCCATATACTCCTCGGTCAATTGAAGATTCATGCGCTCGATTCTGTCCTGATGGGTCAGCACAAAATGATTTTCGAAGTCGTAATCGGAATACGGAAGGGAATCCAGTTCTTTCTTAATAGGAGCCGTGGCATTGCGAATCAGATTGCCGTTTTGGCGAAACCACATGCTTTTCGTATCAAAATAATTTTGACCTTGCTCAATTTTGTTCGCCAGCTCCACAACAGCATCTTCCGCCTCGCCCAAACAACTGGCATCGGCATGATGCAAGCCCTCTTCGGGACGAATAGTGGGATGAATGCCGCCCCAGACAACAGGGGCCTTTAGTGTTTTTTTGAATTGTTGCGTCATTTGCACTGCATTGTCATAGAAATTGCTGAACACGGTCATACCTACCAGGCCCGAGCCTTCCGCAATTTCAGACATTTGATTCATCGCAGAGGAGGTATATTTTTGATTGAATTCGTGACGCAAGAAAAGCATTTGCACATTATGTCCGGCGTGTTTCAAACACGCGGAAAGAATACGTAATCCCACAGCCTCTAAGGTAGGAAAAGGGGAAATGAGTGTGATTTTCATAAATCCTCCGTGATTTGGATAAGGATTGTATAGAATAACAAAAGGGATAGCAATATTAAAAAGCGCCCCTCAACTAATTTCTCAAATCCGGAACGTTGTCTTCATCCACTTCCCCGCTTGCCTCATCTTCATCTATTTCATCCAAATCTTCTTCCGGCTCCATATCCGTGCCGGGACCCGCTTCCTGCAGGGTTGAATCTTTAACTGTATTTTGAGGCGCCAATTCGGAATTCTGCGCTGAGGCAATAATCGGATTCACTAAAAACAACAGGGCAACAATGACTACAATCCAACTCTTCCATTGCTTTTCCATTTCCATCTCTCCTTATTTGTGGCTATTTTTTTCTGATTTAAAGTTAAGGCCTTTATATTACGACAAATTTGAACCATCTCTAGAAGATTTTTTATTTCACTCTTGTAAAGAAAACTTTTTTGATTATAATGCCTTTGTTCATCTTAGCCCAAAAAAAATTTAAGTCGTCATACCGATTGGACGAAAGACGTAGCAGGATATGAGGAATAACGGATGATTCTTCATCAAAAGTTAGTTCAGACACAGGCGGGCATATGTTTTTGAGATGGGCCGGATTTTTTTCCGTTTTGCTGGTTCTGCCCATGGGCTTTTTGCTTCATGATGGCTTCGCCCAAAGCCAGACCTCTGATGCTCCGGTTTCTTTAGGTGCTCCTTCAGTTACCATCGCTCCAACATCTCCTTCTAGTGACACTTCGTACGAGAAATATCTAAAAAAGGTGAGTGACTGGAATCTTCATCTGGGTACTCACGAGCGCGTTTCTATCAATGTGGTGGGAAATACTGTCGATTTAGACCGCCACAAACACAGCGACCAAGACGTATATTTGGGTTATGTGTACGACTTTACTGTGGATATTAGGCATATTTCCGGCTTCGAGCTGCACAGTTTTATTGAAAGAAGAGGCCGGGCTGATTATGACGCTCCCCTTTGGGGCAATCAATCGATTAACACTATTTTTGGAAGATATGGCTGGTACAATGGCACGGATATATTTCCCCGAGTTAGAAATTTTTGGGGAGAAATTCCTCTGACTCCAAGCCGGGATCTAATACTGAAGGTGGGACTTTTCGCCTACGGAAGAGAGGTGGGCAACCGGATTGCGATGGGTGGAAAGTATGAAAATTATGGAGCCACCCTGGCAAGAAAAGGCGAACAAATAGACTGGAATCTTCATTGGGAAGCCGAGGATCTCAATAATCGGATTCACCTGGGAAAGGTCATTAATCAAGACAAGGTTGCACGGTACAACGGAACACTCGCCTACTTTCAAGCGGCCGATGCCACAATCAAATTCGGTAAAAATCTGGAACAAAAACTACAGCCCTATATCGGGTGGCTGCAAGACGTGACCCCGCGAACCAAACAAGTCAGTCAGTTTACCGAACGCACGGATCGCTATTCCTTAATCCAACCGGGGATTTATCTCAACTATAAATTGTGGAGATTGACTTTTGGCTTCGAGAACGCTTGGAGCTTGGGCGCGGCTCGTTCCAGCGACCAGGCAATTTTTAACAGTATTGTCAACGAGGGTTATTTCTATGCCTCTGATGTGAGTTTGGATCTGGGCTCATTCAAACCCAAATTCAAATGGTTTGTAGCTTCCGGTAACGATGCGATCAATTCCACCAATTGGAACACCTTGAGCCTCCCAGGCGACAGAAATCGCGCCTTCAGTGTTTTTTCACCTACGAACACGAATTTAACGGACACCCATTATCAAAAACAATGGGGACCTTATGTGGCTATGGCTGGAGGTTATGCGGTCAATTTTGGTCTCCAACGTCCCGGTACTTTCTTGGATCCCTATATTTTTGAGAATTTAAATGCGTACAGCACTGGTTTTGACTTCACCCCTATTGATAAGGTGTACGTAGGCATCGACTATTGGTATTTGCAGGCTCGAGAGCCCGGTTTTGGTCTCAATTCTTTAAGACTCCCCACCAAATTTTCAAAAGACCTTGGCAATGAAATTGATTATTTTGTCAGTTATCAGCTCACCAAACGCGTTAAATTAAGTTTGTTGGGCGGCTGGTTTTTCCCGGGCGGCTATTACAGAGAAAAAAGAGGCGATACGGCGCAAAACAATATTTTTGCTCCCACTCCCCGCCGTGACGGAAAAGCGGATATGGCCTATCAGGTAGAAATGGCCATCGATATCACTTTTTAAATTTCATCGATTTTTTCCCTCTTTCCGGCAAAGTGAGGAAGAGGGGAAAAAATGAAAATGAATCGGACGTTGAAAAATATGCATAATCGTTTGAATGCTATCCATCTTGCCGGCCTGGTGTTTTTGGCCTGCACGTTCTGTGGCTGCAACAGTCTTGTGGCAAAGAACGAGGCCGCCTTGGCCAGTTATTATTCTTCCAAAGGGGAGCACGCAAAAGCCCTGGAATATTTTGAGAAGTCCCTTGAGAAATCTCCGAACAATGAAGCTGTGCTGATTCAAGCCGGATGGGCTTATTTCAATTTAAATCAATACGACCAAGCTATTGCCACGTTTGAAAAACTGGCCGAAGCGCACCCTAAAGTGGTCGATGCATATACAGGACGGGGATGGATATATTTTAAGCAGCTAGATTACGATCAAGCGATGCAATATTTCGCGCAAGCCCTAGACGTGGATAAGAATTCAGCAGATGCCTATGCCGGCTTGGGCTGGGCCAGTCTCAGGAAAGGTGAAATAGAAAATGCGGAGCGTTTTTTTGAGAACTCTCTTAGAAAAGGCGCACGCTATCAAGAGCCTGGTACCATTAAAACAGAACCCGAGGCTCACCGGGGACTTGGATATTTGAATTTTGGCCGTGAAAACTATGAAAAAGCGGCGCTTCATTTCAAAATCGCATGTCTCTGGCGCCCCGATTGGAATGATGCCCGTTTGAAATGGGGAGACAGCCTGTTTCAACTCAAAAAATATAAAGAAGCCATGAAGCAATACAAACGCGCTTTGCGATATGCCAAAACTGCAGAAATTTATGATAAAGCTGCCTGGTCTTGCGTTTATTTAGCCGAAGAATGCCACGAAGGCTTCGCCAAGAAAAAATACGAAGCGCAAGCCCAAGACATGTTTGATAAGGCCCTCACCCTCGATCCGGAGTATCAAAGCGCACTGGCCGGACGCGCCCGATTAATCGGCTAACTCTTTATCCCACCAAACGTTTTCAGATGAACTGATAACGAATTCAGTTCCAACAATTCTTTGCCAGATAAAGTGGATTGTAAGGCGTGAAGGTTGGAGCGCATTTGTTCCTTGTTGCGGGAGCCTACCAGAACGCTGGTGACTCCCGGCTGAAGTCTCACCCAGTTTAAAGCGGTTTCATTAGGCGGATACCCCAACGATTTTACTTTTTCTATTACTTTCTGAGCACGTTTAAATGCTTCCCCCTCATAGAATTTATAGAAAAAATGCCGAGCATCTTCGTGGGAGAATTTCTTGGCTTGCACATATTTGCCGGAGAGAATCCCGCCGCCCAATGGCCCGTAAGCAAAAAATCCAAGTGCTCTACCTTTTGCGCAAGGAAGAATGTTCTCTTCTGCACGGCGCTCCAGAAGCGAATACTGGCATTGGACAGAAACAATGGGAGCAAAGTCCAGGGCTTTTTCGATTGAATCCCTGTCGAAATTCGACACGCCGATATACCGGATTTTGCCTTCTTCTTGAAGTGTGTTCATGGCTTCCAAAGTTATTTCAATCGGTGTGTTCGGATCGGGCCAATGACATTGATACAAATCGATTTGCTCCACCCCAAGCCGTTTGAGCGAATCCTCTGCTTCCCTGCGGATTGCGCCCGGACTCAAATCGATCTTGATGATTCCATTGCGCTTTGCTATTCCGCATTTGGTCGCCAAAACAATTTTGTGCCTTTGGGCTTTTTTAATTGCTCTTCCAACAATTTCCTCGGCCAGGCCGTCTCCATAAATCGGGGCCGTATCAATAAAGTTGATTCCGCCGTCCAAGCCGCACCGGATAGCTTCTTCGGCTTCCTTGGGACTTGAGCCTCCCCAAACATCTCCGCCAAAAACCCACGTTCCCAAACCAAGAACCGAGACCTTTAAGTTAGTTTGTCCAACTCTATTGTATTTCATTGAGGTTGTTGCGAAAGAATTTCGAGTTGATATAAAATTTTAGCCATGGCCTGCGTGGCGTTATCGTAAATTAAAAGATCCGCACAGTAGTCATACGGCGTGGCACCGAAATTAATAATGATCACTCGAGCGCCCGCCTCTTTCGCCTTGGCCACCAAATAGGCTGCGGGCTGAACCAAAAGAGAGGAGCCGACAACTAAAAAAAGGTCACTTTGAAGCGTGAGCGCTAACGAGCGGGCGGAAACTTCCTGAATGAGCGGCTGGCCGAATGAAATGGTGTCGGATTTCAAAAGCCCGTGGCAGAAACTGCACAAGGGAACTTCAATCCCGCTTTTAATTCGTTCATAAATTTCCTGGCGGGAATATTTTTTAAAACACTGAAAGCAGCTTACCGTAAAAATAGTGCCATGAATTTCTATCACTTTTTCTTTGGAAACACCCCCCTTTTGATGCAGCCCGTCCACATTCTGCGTGATGACACCCAGAAGTTTTCCCCTGCGCTCCAAATCGGCCAAAACATAATGCACGTCATTCGGCGCCACACTCAAAACCAGCTCATAAAATTCCTGCTCCATCCTCCAGTATTCTTTTCGCGAAGACTCATTGGCTAAAAAACGCTGGAACGTAAGGTCCTGCATATTATATTTGGTCCAATACTGCTGGCCAATTCCGCGGTAATCGGGAACACCCGAATCGGTGGAAGCCCCGGCTCCCGTAAATCCTATGATCCGGCTGGAGGCAAGAATCATCCGGGCTGCTTCTTCAAACTGTGTCATCTTGAAGGCTCCTTAGGAATATTTTCCGCGTTCTCTTTTTCTAGTTTCACTGCGGGCAGAAGATCATTCCAGTAGCGCTGGGCATAACGTTCCCCCTTTTGCCACAAAAGGCCATTTTCTGGCGAAGAAATGAATTCCATCGGCACAGCATAGAATCCATGCTTTCTCCAAAATCCGCCGGCCCATTTCATCCACCCAATTAAAAGAATGGTAACGAAATTAAAAGGAGCCACAAAAAAGGGAAAAGGAGAATAATGAAACCCAATAAATACCAAAACATTCACACACACGCACCCAGCAAGCGTTAATAGCAGCACTCTTCTATTGAACACGAAAAAAACTCCCCCTAGCGCAATCGCGCAAGGCACCGCATTAAAAAGATAAAAGTCTATTCTGACAATCTCGGATGCGCCTCCAAGAATTAATAGGATCCCCAGGCTCGTCAGGAAGGAAAGAAAAGCTATTCCTGCAGAAATTCTGGAATGATACAGAATACCCAAGGCCAGTAGCGTCATAACCAAAAGATGAGGATAGAACACTAAAAAAAATATCTCCACACCACCCACTACTTTGAATGCGGAAAAACGGCCGAAAAAAGCGCGGACATAATTTCCCATGATGGGATCGGGTCCCAGAAAAGCGGGGCTGGTGAAAAAAAAATTCGCCACCGCCAACAGCACCCAAATTATTAAAACTGCCGGCATACTAAAAATAGGGACATGCGCTCTGGTTTTTGAGCTCATATCCGAAAACCACTTCATGAGAACGGAGGAAAAAGACGAGGCGAGGATTAAAAACGCAATAGAGCCCGGGGTTAACTTAAAAAACCATGGCCAGGCCAGGGCCAGCACTACCCCGTTAAAACCGTACACGCCGGCTTGAATATGAAGCTTTCTTGCCCCAAGAAGAGCGGCTGTCCAGGTAGAAGCTACTAGACCTGCCAGAGTCAACCAGCCAATATCCGCCGAGATCAGGAAAATGGCTGCGGCTGTCAGAACGCCTGTGATGGGATTCAGACACAAGAGAACCTGGCTGTATCCTTTCAGTAAACTATCGATGACACCGGCTGCTTGATTTTTCCAAGCAAAATAATTCCACGTACTGAGCAAACCATCATTCACTCACTTGACCTCTAGGTGAGCCGGCATCACATCCAGGCGTCTGAAATCCTTGGGACTTTCGGGAAGGCGCAAATATTCTGCTTTGCCGTCATGAATCACTACCACGGCCGGCCGTGCGTAAATAAACTGCATGGACTGGCTCATGTTGTAGGCCCCCACATTTTTAATCACCAGGATATGGCCTTTTTGGAAAGGAGGAAGCCTGACTTCTGTGCGAAGCACATCAATTTGCATGCACAAAGGCCCGTAGATATTCACCGTTTCCAAGTTGGAACCGACATCTTGGGTGGAAGCGATTTCATGCTTGAACCAATAGGCCGTAGGCAAGATATTGACTCCGGCGTCTACAATAATCGCTTTTCTTCCGTCTTCAAAACGTTTGGTAGCCACAACCGTGGTCACCAAAGAAATTGCTTCGTCCACCAAACCCCGGCCTGGTTCCAAAATTAACCGGGGTTTTCTTTTGAACTCCCCTGCGCGCTTTCTAAGCGGCTGGCACAAGGCATGCGCATATTGCTCTAAAGTGGGCACAATCGCCGCGCCGCTCAAAAATTGAGAGTGCAGTGTATTGGCCGAGGCATAACCGCCTCCCATATCGAGATATTCGATTTGCACTTTTAAATCCCGTTCCAGCTTAAGAGCAAAGTCAATCAATCGCATGATGCCTTGGTAATAGGCCCCGCTGTCAGCCACATAGGTTCCAAGATGACAATGCAAGCCGTTGAGTCTGAGAGAACCCGACGAGGCTACTCGGCGGCATGCCTCGAAGGCCTGGCCACTTTCCAGATTGAACCCAAATTTATTCCAAGGCGGGTAACTCACGTTCATATTGACACGCACACCCACATTGGCCGGCTTTGTTTTTGAGACGGAGAGGCTTTCGAGCTGATAAATCTCATTAAAGGAATCAATGTGAATCATGGAGTTTCCTTTAATGGCTGCTATCAAATCTTCAGATGCTTTATGCGTTCCATTAAACACAATTTTGGATGGATCCACTCCCATTTCCAAAGCCATGCCGTATTCCAGGCCGGAAACCACCTCGGCCCAGGCGCCTTCTTGATGGAAAATACTGCAAATGCCGGACAGATAATTTGTTTTGTAGGAATAGGCAATATAAGAGTCGGGATACAATCCCCGCAAAGCCTGAATAAATTCACGGTATTTGTTTCTCAAATTTTGCTCGGAAACCACATATAAAGGCGAGCCGAATTTGCTCAACAAACGGGGCACATTCACGCCGTCAATCTCTTGGCATGTGCTTGAACTGAAGGCCCTGCCCGTATATTTATTGGTGGCCCCCAGGGAATGCATGGTAATTAAGGGCTTCTCATAAGTGAGACGCTGGGCCGTGTCCTTTTTATGTTCTAAGATCCGGTTTACGGCGGCGGGTTGACCATTTTTCTTTGCCGATTGGCCATTCTTTCTAATACTATTTTTACCACTTTGACCATTCGCCAAGGATAACGGCAATAATGATTCTTCAATATTAGTGCTGCGATTGTTCTTGTTCATAATAAATAATCTCCTCCTTAACAGCCAATTGACCTAATCGTGCTACATCACACGTAATATCCATACAGCTTCTGGCGAAAAGTATTCCACTTTGATAATCCGTAAAGGGTTTTACTTTTCCAGATAAAGCCGTTTTCACCAGAGCCATAGGCAGATTGCATCCGGCTTGAGCCACCAGTTCAATCCAGGTGGGAAAGCGCGGATTGATCTCGATGAGAAAATAGCGGCGATAATCCTGATCTTTAATAAACTCCACTTCCAGGGGACCTTTCCACTTAGCCTTTTTGACCATTTTTTTTGTAATTTTAATCAGGGCGTCTTCTTTGATGGTATTGCCGATCCAGGCCGTTCCGTTTTTCGACTTCAATATTTTTTTCATGCAAACAGCCCCCAGCAAATCGTGATGAGAATTAGCCAAAGCGGCCACGCAAAACTCATCTCCCCGGATATATTGCTGCATAATCAGCGGCCATCCCCAATGAGAAGCAAGACGATTGGCAAAAACAATCGCCTCTTCCAATGTGTAAACCAGGCAGGCCTCGCCCGTTGCCGCTTTAATAATGAAAGGATAGGTAAAATAAGCCGCGCTCGCGACTACTTCTCTGCGGTCTCTTAGCACGATGGTGAAAGGAACGTATACTTCAGCCAGCTCTCCTATTCTGGACAGTTTTTCCTTTTTGCATAAATCCAGAGTTGCCTCGGATGGAAGCAAAAGCCGGATTCCCATACCTCTTAAATCGGTTTCTAGATTAGAAAGAACGGGAATTTCAAAGTCCAGATTGGGAATGAGGACATGGATTTTGGTTTTCTTCACAATCTCCCGCATGCGCAGTAAATATTTATCCTCATCATCTGTGGGAAAGGGCATGGAATAAACTTCATCCACCAGACTCTCTAAATAGGCCGCGCTATCCAACAATTCGTAGGTTAAACCAATAATGTGAATTTTTTTTCCAAAGGCCTGCCTCAGGCTTCGTATCACTCCAATGCCGGGACATGGATTCTCTGCCGCATTCAAACCCGTAACTGCCACACGATATTTAGCCGTGGCCATATCAAGGTACCTCCAGCAAAGTTTTATGTTTCAATTTAGCCCCTGTCCAGTCCAGCTCACCTTTTAAGTTGAGCTGCGCCAAATAACTGAAATCACAATAGCTATCGTCCACGATGCGGGTAAACATCACTCCTGTCTTATAATCTGGCTGGGGGCCCAGCGTCTCACCCAATGCTAATTTCAAATTCAATAGCGGCAAATTTAATTTAGATCCTAAAGTGGTGTAAATCCAGCTGGGAAACCGGGCGTTGATTTCAATAATATAGGTTTTATTCAAATCGGAATTTTTCATCAGCTCCAGCTCCAGCGGCCCTTGCCACTGTAGGGCCTTCACCACTTTCTCGGCCAGGGCATCGAATTCTTTGCTTTCTACAGTCACTCCCGCAAATGCCTTGCCCATTTTGGTAATTCCGATTTTACGCATCGCTACTTTGGCGACGATCTGGCTCTCCTGATCGGCCAAAACAGCTACGTCATATTCCTCTCCGTCTAAATGTTCCTGAATAATCAGCGGTAATCCCCACTCATTGGCGAGGCGATGAAAAAATACGCGCGCCTCGGCCGAATCCTCCACCTTGGCTGTGTCAATGATGGAACCTTTCAACATCAGAGGATAATGAAGCTCGGCGGCATATTTTTCAATTTCATTCGGGTCATTGATTAAAAAACTTTTTGGATATTCAATTTCGTTTTCCTTGCAAAATTCCGACAAGAAAATTTTCGAGCGCACCTTCACCGCCGCTTCCCGCGGAACCAACACCTTGATTCCCAAATTCTTTAACCGGGGTTTGAGGCGGGCGTAGGTGGCGATTTCCGAATCCAGGCAGGGAATCATGACGTCGATCTTTGCTTTCTTGTGAATCTCAGCAATCCGTGACAACAAATATTCTTCCGGCTCGGACGGATAAGGCACCAGATATACTTCATCCACAAAATTGTGCTGGTACAGTCCCGTGCATAAACTGTCGTAGGTGAGAACGATTGTTTTGCCCGAAAACTCTCCGGATTCTTTGATGCTCCGAAGCACGCTTAATCCGGGATACGGATTTTCCGTGGAATCTAAACCTGTGCAGACAATATTGGCGTGAATCATTCTGTTGAACCTAATCCTAATTCTCTAAGCTGATAAAGAAAATCCTGAACATCCGATACAGCAATTTGCTGATTGACGTCATAGCGCGTGCTTAGTTGCTTAACGATGTCCGAAAGAGCTACGCCAGATCGGATTTTAGAGAAAATAAAGGAGGCGGTCCGGTTCAGCGCATAGACCCTGCCGCTGCCGGAATCAAATAAAAATCCGTTTTTATCCTCTGGAATCTCGGCTGTAATATTTCCGGGAATTCGAATAACCACATTCTGGAAGTCATTCATCCCCACTTCGCTATCCTTACTGCGAAATCGATCGACCACCGCCCCTAAATCTTTCGTCGATTTTCCTTCTTTTATATTTTTTATTTTCATAGAATTACCTCACCCGATCCAGTTCAGCCAGGCCATTTAATGCGCTCAAATAGCCCGGAAGCAGCTCAACAGCTTTCATAAAATTTTGCCTCGCTTTGCCAATATCTCCCTTTTTATACAAACTCCAACCCAGTCCGCTGTAAGGCTCCGCATACACATTATCCGCTTTATGAAGAGCAATGAGCCGCTGGAAACACTCAAGTGACTTATCGTAGCGGACTGTATAAAAATAACTCCAACCCAGGTTGTTCAATACATGGCTCCATTTCAGCCAGCCTTTTTCCTGAGCGGGCATTTCGGCCAAAAGCGGTTCCAACTTTTGAATGGCTGCTTTGTAATCGCCTTGCTGAAAATAAATGGAACCCAAACCTAATAGGGCATCTTTCGAGGAAGGCTCTTTTTCCAAAACTGTGGCAAACATTTCGGAAGCCTTTTGATACAGCCCTTTGTAATAATAACTCCACCCAAGACGGTTATAGATATCGATCCAATCCTTTTGTTTTTCTAAAATCTCACGGAATTGTTCGGTGAGCACATAATCGGGATAAATATCGATTGCCGTGGTGAAAATTTCCTTGGCTTCCTTGAGATTTCCGTTTTTATAGTAGGCAAGTCCCATTCCATAATACGGATCCACCAAATAGGCATTCATCCCAATCGCCCGCTTAAAGGATTCAATAGCTTTGGTAAAATCCTTCGTTTCCAAATAAGTCCAGCCCAAGGCCCTAACCACATCATAACGACCGGCATCCAATTCCATGGCTTTATTCAAATACGTTTTGGCGTCGGCAAATGATTTTCTCTCAAACATCACATAGCCCATACCCGCCAAAGCATCCACATGATTGGGATCTTCCCCCAACACCGTGCGAAATTCTTTTTCCGCATTATTAAACTCTCCCAATCGAAAATAGCTCCAACCCATTCCACTATGGATAGAAAGCGCCTTGTCCTTATTCAGCCGTGAGCCCTCTTCTTTGAGCGTATATTTGAACTGGGCCAAAGCGGCAATGTAATTACCCTGATAGTAATAACTCCATCCCAAACCGGACTGACCATATTTGGATTGATCGATGGCCGTCAAACCATTTAAGGCATCCGCATAACTGGGATTGATGGCCAAGGCGGTTTTAAAAGCTGCCCCGGCTTTGGCAAGATCTTTCATCATAAAATAAGTCCAACCCAAGCCGTCATGCACGTCCACCCAATCCGGATGTTTCTTGATCACCAGATCAAATTCTTTGACGGCATCGTTATATTTTTTTTGGTAATAAAGCGTCCAGGCCAGTGTGGACTGCGCATCGCTCGTGATCCAATACGTGGCGATGGTCCCCGGGATTGTGACAAATTCACCCACGGGAGCGAGGGCGGGATTTTTGGCAATAGAACGCCTCAGAAAATTTACGGCTTGATCATATTTGCCCAGCTTAGAATATGCATAACCGAGCCCCCTCAACACCGTCGCGTCTTCTCCCAATATTTTGAGGGCCGAATCAAACTCCGTTATGGCATTCTGGTAATAACCAATGTTGTAGTAACTCCAGCCAATCGCCTGAAGCAAATCTTTCCAATCCGTTCGTTCTGCCAGCACTTTTTTCAAACGTTCGTCCGCTACGAAAGGATAAATAGCAATGGCGACAGAAAAAAATTCTTTGGCTTTTGGGAAATTTTTCATTTCATAATAGGTCCAAGCCAATCCTGTATAAGGTTCCACCAGATACGGATTGAGCTGCTTCGCCTTTTCGAATTCCACGAGTGCCTGCTCGAAATTTCCCTGTTTATTGTCAATCCAGCCGATTTTGCTCTGGACATCGGGCTGATAGGTTTGTATCTGCAATGACTTGTTCAATTTTTCCAGCGCCCCGGCAAAATCTCCTTTTTCAAACAGAGAAAAACCCAACCCTTTCAATGCGTCGATACTCTTCGGCTCGAATTTTAAAGCTTGATTGAAATGTTCGATAGCCGGATCATATTTTTTGATTCCGAAATAGGCCCAAGCCAGTCCCAAATGAACTCTCCAAAGCTCTTGCTTGGGAAGTCTTCCGTTTTGTTCCGATAAAATTTCTTCAAACACGGGAATCGCGGAATTAAAATCTCCCGCATAATAATAAGTCCAAGCCCGGTTAAAGCGCCGGTACTTCCAGGCAGCGACTTCTGTTAACCCATTGATTGAATTGACATAATAGGGATAAATTTTGAGCGCCTTTGTAAAATTGCGCTCCGCTGCCAGGAAATCTCCCTTTTGCAAATAAGCCCAGCCCAGTCCGTCATAGGGATCGGACCAATCAGAATGAAGCTTGGCTTCTTGCGTGAACAACTGAATCGCCTGATCAAAATTTTTGTCGTAATAAAAATCCCAGGCCTCTACGGAAAAAGATTTATTTTCTACGGCTTTCTCTGCGCCCCAAATCACGGCCGGTGAAACACAGAAGCTTAAGAAAAAGATAACGCTCAAAGAAATTGAATAAATGCTTGATTTAAAATATTCTGCTACTTTCATGGGAAAATCCTCCTTGGGAGATTAAAAATATGTTTCCACTTCGAATTTGAATTGCGGTGGTTGCCGCAACGACACATGGAGATAGGAAGGTTTGGGCAAAAAAATACCCCGCCCCTTCCACGTGGGAAAGGCAGGGTGTTAGAAGATGCCAGCATAAGAATGCCGCCAAATCAATTCTTGCCCCTACATTGTCTGTTCTCAGCGACTCAGCCACCGTACCCCTCCTGGGATTAGGCCTGTTAGTTTTGCGTCCTCGAGTTTCCTCAAGTTTGCCTTTTCAAACAGTAATCCAAGCTTCACTGAGAAGACTAACACACATTCCTTTCTTGTCAAATTTTTGTCCAAATTTTCACGTGCTCAGATCAAGCGGCAATCCCTTTCAAATGCATCTTTCGACAAAACGTTATCCAGGTCAATCGCCTCCACAGCACGAGCCCAGTAATGATAAGAATCTCCTACTATAGAAGCTCGTTTTTTATGCACTGACTCGAGCGCCCTGAAAAACAATGCGGCATATGGTTCTAATCCCACCAGAACCAGACATTTCAAAATACGAGTGATTCGCAAAAAATTATGATTGGGCGCGGCCAGCCAATGGTTCGAGCGATCCTTGAAATTTGCTGCCGGGCGAATCAAGACTCGCCCGGCCTCTAATGAATAATGAAACCCATAAAAATGAAGCATGACGTCCAGCGATTTCAGAATACGCGCTCTCAGGAATAACGACGTTTCGTCTGCGTTTTTTAGCACCAAAATATCCCCTTCGGTGAGCACTGGAATCGTGGGCTCTTGGCTACTGGTGGGGTTCATTACACTAAAAAACTGACCCAGCTCACGCAAAGGAAATAACCACTGGATATAATCATGCTCCTCTTCCAATTGGCTCTCGTTATAGCGCCAAATATCTTGAATACTTCTTCCTTTATGGTCTTGTCTCTGGCCGGCGTAAAATTGCAATAGTGGAGAAAGCATAGATAGATTATTTAGTTTGACCGTTTTTTCATTACCATTTTTGCACACCCTGCTATCCATTCAACAGGCCTTGTCATAAAGCAAAGTATAGGGGAAATATTTCAAACATCCAAATATGATTTGCTAAGCTTTACGGTTAAAATTACAATACCTCGTTATGCCTTTGGCAACCCAAACTTCCCAAACTCCCCACATCCGCATAGAACCCTCAAAAAGTCTGTTTTCCTTTCATTGGAAGGATTTATGGGAATATAGAGAACTTCTTTATTTTCTGGTTTGGAGAGATATCAAAGTCCGTTATAAACAAACTTATTTAGGAGCCGCCTGGGCGCTTTTACAGCCTTTTTTAGCTATGGTATTATTTTCTGTCTTCTTCGGCCGGTTAGCGAAAATGCCTTCTGATGGAATTCCATATCCCATTTTTGCCTACACAGCCCTCTTGCCCTGGCAGCTCTTTGCCTATTCCTTAAGCCAGTCCAGCAATAGTCTCGTTTCCAATCAGCAGCTGATCACCAAAGTATATTTCCCGCGGTTATTCATTCCGTTAAGTTCGTCCATTAGCGGATTGGTAGATTTTGCCATCGCATTCAGCATTCTCTTGATCATGATGTTTGTTTACGGAATCGCCCCCACGGGCGCGATAGTGACTTTACCTTTATTCATTTTGTTTGCGGCAGCGGCGGCTACTTCGGTGGGCCTATGGCTTTCGATTCTCAACGTCACTTATCGCGATGTGCGTTACACCCTGCCTTTTTTGACACAAATTTGGTTTATTGCCTCTCCGGTTGTCTATCCCGCAAGCCTGGTTCCTGAAACGTGGCGAGCTTTTTACGCGCTCAACCCGATGGTGGGCGTCATCGAAGGATTCAGATGGGCGCTTTTAGGCGCTGCAAAAACCCCGGATCTAACGGTGGGCATATCTGCTTCCGTAGTGATCTTCTTACTCGTATCCGGCATTCTCTACTTCAAGCGGATGGAAAGAACTTTCGCGGATATTATTTAGAAAGAAATTCAGTGATTACGTGTCATTCCCGCGAAAGCCTTGCCTACCGGCAGGCAGGCGGGAATCCAGTGACTTTAGCATTGTCTGAAAAACCAAGTCGCTGGATTCCCGCCTTCGCGGGAATGACAACGGAGAAAAAACATCATGAGTGATATTGCCATTCGCATCGCGGGTCTGGGCAAGCGTTATCAGATCGGGACACAAGAAAGTTACCGGTCGCTCAGAGAAAGTCTTGTTTGGGCGGCGCAAAAACCCTTTTCTTTTCTTTCCGGGTCCAAAACACAAAAAAATTCCCAAAAACAATTTATTTGGGCGCTCAAAGACGTTTCGCTGGAAATCAAACAAGGCGAAGTGGTGGGGATTATTGGCCGAAACGGTGCGGGCAAAACCACTCTCTTGAAAATTCTTTCCCGGATCACGGAACCCACAGAAGGGTCCGCGGACATCTATGGGCGTGTCAGTTCCCTTCTGGAAGTAGGCACGGGCTTTCATCCCGAACTGACCGGAAG
>JACQQR010000032.1 GCA_016206875.1 Candidatus Omnitrophota bacterium | reverse complement strand
TCCGCCGAGGCGGAAAGGGAGAGGGGAAGGGGTGAGGGTTTGAAATTTCGTGCCCTTTTCGCCACCCACCCTCACCCTTGATCCCTCTCCCTCTCGCGAGGGAGAGGGGCCGCGTATTCAATAGTGCTAATTTTCACTGCCTTTTTTGGTATGCACCCGGGACCCCTAATGGCCAGATGGGGTTAAGCTAGGATGCACACGAAGCGCCTAATTTCGGCCTGAGACAAAAATTGCCTAAGGAAACGGCTGTTTTGGGGAAAAGTTCGCGAGAAAGAAGTCATGGGTAAAGAAATATCATCCCCGGGTGCGGGAATGTTTCCGGCCACGTCCAGAAGCGCAGGAAATACGCCCAGTACATTTCCGACGTTCAGACGCGCGCGCCACTCTAAAAGATTTCTGATTTGCGCTTCCAGCTCCGGAGTCATTCGAATACCTCGCAACCGTAAATCGTGAAGGGCTGTATCGATTTTTTCCCCGAGCCTCTGGTGGCCCAAACTTTGTGCAACTTCCACAACCGGCACTTGAGCTTCACGTGCGCTACGTGTCAATTCCCGATATTTGTCGTAGGCATGTTTGGCATGCTCAATCCATCCGCGGCGAAGAAATGCATGCCCTTGGAGCAGCCAAAGTTCCGGCACCCGTTCATCGATCTTTAAACCCTCCATAGTTTCATGAGGAGCGCACAGCAAATGTCCGCCTCCCTGCTCCAAATGCAGTTGGGCGCCTAGAATTCGAGCCCTCACATTTTTTGGATTTGCCTCAACAGCTTCACGAAAATGTACTTCCGCCTCCAGAAAATTTTTTTCAGACCATTCCAAAAGAGCCATTCCAATATGAGCCTCTTCATCACGTTCGTTAATCTCCAACGCTTGTTCAAGAAGTTTCCTTTGAGCTTGCTGAACACCAGTCTGATAAGGCTCTATCCCCAATCCAATCCATTTTTCTGGGGCTGACTCCACCATTTGCCGAATCATCGCCTCCCCTTCCGGGTGTCTACCCGTTTGAATCAGGATGCTGGCCAGCGACAAAGAAACTTCTTCAACTTCAGGATGCTCTCGTAAAATCTCCCGGGCCTTCTGTTCCGCTTCTTCAGACTTTTCCTGACGCATCAAACTGTAGATTAAATGAATTTGAGCCCCTTCTAAAGATGGGTCGATGGCCAGAGCTTCACGCGCCGCCGCTTCCGCCTCCTGATTCTTATAGTCACGATGAAAGATCCAGGCCAAGAATTCCCATCCATGAGCGTCTCCGGGAGCAATGTTTAATGCCAAACGCATAACGCGCGCAGCATCATCCAGTGAAGAATCTTTGGGATCACTGATCAATTCCCACGCCTCGGCAAAATAAGGCAGAGCCAGCCACTCGGCAATTTGATTCAAATCGGAAGAACGTAAAAATTCTTCGAATAAACGGACGAAATATGCCGGATCCGAACTACTCAGTTCCATTCCTCTTTCCGGTGACGTGTCAAATTCCAGATGATCCCGGATTTCGCCGTAATGTTCTGAAAAAAAAGAATTCCCCAAAGGTAAACCGTCAAACCGCGGATCGCAAACCGGCTCTTCCAGATGCATTACATCGCGATGCTCACCGATGACCCGGCCCAGCCAATACATCAAACTGCGGGTATGCATAGCGCCCCCCAAATGAGCTAAATGAATATCGGAAGGATTAGAAGAAGGCGCCGGCCTCTTCAAATCTCCTTGCAAAAGCGGAAATACCTTTCTTTTCATCATGCGCACCTGTTCATAATCCCGGAGCGCAGCGAAGAGCAAAAGAAAAAGTGAGATTGTAATAGATTGTTCGTCGGAATCTTTGGTTAAACCTTTCTCTTCGGCCCATCGATGCACGGGGCCTAATTGAACTTGACGGACTGCTTCCAAAATAGACGGATGCGGTTTGCGGTACAAAATCCATTTTTTTGCGGACTGCTCCCGAGCGGCCGATTGTTCCGATACGCGGGAGTGAACAATACCGTTTTGTGATAATTCCCGCTGCGCTTCCGAGGATAGTTGTTTGACCAGTTTAGAAGGCTTAATTTTACCGGGTCTATCCATTCCAAGATCAACCCAAGGTACAATGGGGCCGTCTGTATCAATCAAAAACACTTTTTCATCTTCTTGCACAGTCATGGGTTTGCCCGTTAGAACAATAGACAACCGCGGAAACATCCCTCTAGCCCAGCCTGCGGCATCCACGCCAAACACTTTTCTGGACATCCCTTTCTGCTTTGCCTCAGCCAGAATTCCGCCCCAAAATCCTTCCTCTTTCCCGGAGGGCTTATTCGTTGTCATTCCCGTAATCGCCGGCTGAGGTAATTCCAGAGCGGCATAATCCATCCCCGTCAAAAATTGTGGCAATTCCGAGTCGGGACCCGAATCCGGATCATGCATGTGCAAAAATGCCATCGGATGAATGACGAGCCTGCGCCCATTTTTGCGCAGCCATTCTGCCAATTTTCGCCAGTCCCCAATCAACTCTTCCACTTTTTCTTCTCCCCGCCCCAAACTTTCGGCAACGGCGTTTAGAAAACTGCCTCTTGCGGCGTCATCGACACCCAAAGATCTGGCTGTACCAGACGGAAGGGCAAGCGGCACGGAAGCAAGTTCTGATGTGGACACATCCTTCGCCTTGCGCCCCATCAAAGTGCGCCGGTAAAGACCACTGGTTGAATTTCCGACACGGGGGGAAAGAAGTGTGAAGCGATATTGTTTCTGGCGGTATGCCCTCATGAGGGCCGGCACGTGGAATCCGCCGGTAATCACCACTATCTTTTTTGCCTGATATTTACGAATCATTTCCTGGATGTTTTGCAGAAAGGCTTGCTCGCGGGACTCGGCGAGACGATAGAAAGACCGTGAAGCGTGAAGAGTGAAGCGTATCCGGTCATGCGCTTCACGCTTCACGAGCGACGCTTCACGTTTTTTCAGTTCTTCCCACTCCTCCCGCGTAAGCTCAAGGCGAAGGAGTTTCCGTTGCAAGAAGAATTCTTTAACTTCTGCCGCCACGGCCCGTTCGGCCGGAGTCTGCGCCGTCTTGTGGATCACTTCATCCAGCCAGCTTCGGAGCTCTGGGTGGAGCCGGGCCGGATCCATTTCATACCGGTATATCCGGGCTCTTACATATTTCACAAACTCAGGGTACCGTTTGAAATTGAAGCCTTTTTCGTATAATGCGGCGTACAACTTTTCCAGCTCAAATCGCGGATTCTGCCTGAGCGATGCGCCGAAAAACTTCTCTTCCCATTCATGGCCCAAGACGTATTTTCCCCTGAGCTCCTGCCACTGGCTTTTTGCCTGATCTAAATGAACACCGTCTGCTTCTTCACGCAACCGGATATACCGGACAAGGTTTGCGCCTTGCGCCGGGAATTTTCCGGCAAGTTTTTTTATCGCCGGATTCCATATATCCGGCTTCAAATAGGCTCTGAGAACTTCCGTGAGGGTCGTGTTCCCAAGCCGAGTGATTTTTGCATCCAACAGCTTTTCTTCCTGCGCCAGTATACGGTTCGTCTCACTCTGCCGGCCGTATACTTTCCTGAGAGCAGCAAGATCAGCTCGATAAAGCGCAGGATTTTCTATCCCGACAAACGGAACTGTATTGCCGTACCGTGAAAGATACAAATCCGCGCCGGTCATCTCTCCGAGCCCCGCCAGGCACTCGGCCATTTTCCGGTTGATGTCCGGATGATCCGTCCATTCAAGATATTTAGCGTCCAGATTTCCGGCGGCCGCTTCCACCAGCACCAGGTCAATCCCCTCTGTCTTCTGTACATCATGAATCATCCGGGACATGCCCTCTTGAGCCAAAGGGTCGCAATGAGCGTCCTGGATATGAAAAATTATGGGAAGCTCAGGATCAGCAGGCGCTGGTACGGCACCGTACAATAGAGTGTTGGATGTGAAGAAAATCAGAGTTAGGAACGCGCTGACTTTGAGAGGGTTAAACCCGAAAAGACGCATGAAATAATATTAAATCTCCTTTGGGTAGGAATTGAGTGCCGCAAAACATTTGATTTTGGGAATGCGGTACTATACGGCTTGCCAATGGGCTATGCCCATTTTCAATTTGCTCATGCCGTATTAGTAGGGGAATGCTACTTGATGCGGTCTGGTTTGTCAAACTTACGCCACCTCCCGGTAACGTTTTCAAATGAGTTGACGAGAAGGGGACATCGGGTGCTTATAAAAATAAGCGGACAATATCTCTTGAACTGTGAAGAATACGAATCACATCGATTCCTTTACTAGCCTCCCGGTAAAAAATAATGTAATCTCCAACCGGAAAACTCCGTAACTCGGAAGCAAGTTCCTCTCTGAGCCTTCCCATTTTTGAGTTTTTTGCCAAGAGTTTACATTCTTCTTCTAAAAGGTCGATGAAAGAAATCGCTGTTAACGGATTATCGCGGGCGATAAAACAATAAATTTCCTCCAAGTCCTGGATAGCACCAGAGGTAAGGTAATACGGATGCATCAAATATTCTCTTTTGAATGACGGTTTCTAATAGACCGAAATGCCTCATGACCCGGTATTAATTTTCCGCTCTCCGCCTGTTTAATTCCTGCTTGAATCTCTTTTCTTAATGATCTGAGCTTAAGAGCTTCTATTACATCTCTTTGCTCAAGAACGCGAATAGCTTCACGAATCACCTCACTTATAGAAAGATACCGGCCTGATTTTACTTTTTTCATAACAATTTGTTCCAACTTCGAAGTTAAGGAAACATTCATTGTATTCTCCCGTTTGTTTAAGGCCTCTAAATCGAAGAATACAGTGAATGACAAAGATTGTCAATTTTGGATATCCCGCCCGGATATCTTGCCTAAAAAAAGCGGGCGGGGCTTCCAGGCCCCGCCGCTTTTCCCCGAAAACACCTGTTTAGTGAATGTTAAACAGTGATTTGATCTTTGAGTCTTTCATACTTTGCCGGACCGATGCCTGTAACATTAATCAGCTCTTCCGGTTTTTGAAAACGGCCCGTTTCATTGCGATAGGCAATAATCCGTTCTGCCATTTTCGGACCCACGCCGCGGATTTGCTGCAATGCCGTGTTGTCCGCCGTATTGATATTGATTTTTTCCATCAGGACACCGGCCTGTGCAGGCAACTCTTGCACGGGTTTGGCAGCCCATACCGGGGCCGCTTGGCAAACAAGCGCCAAAACGGCCGCGAGCAGGAATGAGTATATCTGGGTAGACTTCATGTTCGTATTTCTCCTTTTTTCTTTTAATTTCAAACCCCGAAGGCGATAGAAAACTATCGGGCTTGATGGGAGCAGATTCTATTTAATATTGACTATTTGTCAATATTTATTTATATTAAGT
>JACQQR010000031.1 GCA_016206875.1 Candidatus Omnitrophota bacterium | reverse complement strand
GTATGAACAAAAGCGCGCGGCCATGCTGCCGGTGCTTGCCCTCGTCCAAGAGCATTACGGTTATATTTCGCCTGAGGCGGAGCAAGCCGTGGCGGAATATTTTGGCACCACGCCCGTGCACATACACGAAGTGGTCACCTTTTATGAGTTATTCCGCACACATCCGGAAGGAAAGCACCAAATCCGTTTTTGCCGCACACTTTCTTGCACGCTTTTGGGCGGGGTGCGAGCCCAAAAATATTTAGAAGAAAAACTCGGCATCAAGCCGGGTGAAACCACAAAAGACGGAACATGGACATTGCACGAAGCCGAATGTCTAGGTGCCTGCGAAATCGCGCCGATGATGCAAGTCGACGGCGATAACTACGGCCCGCTGGATGAGAGGAAGATGGACACCATACTGTCGTCAGTCGTCAGTCGTGAGTCGTCAGAAAAAAAACCATGAATACAGCCGTCAAAAGTTTTCGAGATCTAAGAATTTGGCAAAAAAGCATAGAATATGTCGAAAAGATTTACCGGGTCACTGAACAATTTCCAAAAATAGAGATATACGGGCTTGTTTCTCAGATAAGAAGGGCTGCTGTTTCCATTCCTTCCAATATTGCCGAAGGTTTCAGGAGGAATCATAGTAAAGAATACAAACAATTTCTAGGGATTGCGCTAGGATCTTGTGGCGAAATTGAAACCCAAGTAGAAATTGCATACAAATTAAAATATATTCCAGAAACTTCGAGAAATGAATTGCTTCAAGAGATAGAGAGTTTGTGCAAAATGACACATGCATTAATGAACAAGCTTGGTTGCTGACGACTCACGACCGACGACCGACGACTTTGTATGGAAAAAATCACCACTCAAAATTTTGACATTCCCGATTCTCATAAGCTGGCCGTGTATGAATCCACGGGCGGATATCAGGGCATACGCAAGGCGTTGGATTCCATGACTCCGGATGCGGTGATTGGGGAAGTGAAAAAATCGAATCTTCGCGGTTTGGGAGGCGCCGGATTTTTGGCGGGCATGAAGTGGGGATTCATTCCCAAATCAAGCCCCCTTCCAAAATATTTAGTGGTGAATTGCGACGAAGCCGAGCCGGGCACTTTCA
Organism: Candidatus Omnitrophota bacterium; assembly: GCA_016206875.1. Classification (GTDB taxonomy): domain Bacteria; phylum Omnitrophota; class Omnitrophia; order Omnitrophales; family JACROU01; genus JACQQR01. The sequence goes on along the minus strand of JACQQR010000031.1, from coordinate 1,036 downwards.
AAGATAAATATATTATTTCTTTAGATCCGCATCGCTTGCTTGAGGGCATGATGATTGCCGCGTATGCCATCGGCGCGCACAAAGCGTATATTTTTGTGCGCGGCGAATATGTGCGTCCCTATGACCAATTAGCCGCGGCTGTGGAAGAAGCCTACGCAAAAGGGTATCTGGGAGAGCGTCTAATGGGGGGCGCTTCCGGGGCAGGAAACAATTATCGATTGGATGTGGTGATGCACCGTGGCGCGGGCGCTTATATTTGCGGGGAAGAGTCGGCGCTACTGGAGGCTATTGAAGGGAAAAAGGGCTGGCCGCGCCTGAAGCCGCCGTTTCCGGCTGTGGTCGGGCTTTTTGGCTGTCCCACCGTGATTAATAATGTGGAAACAATCGCTTGTGTGCCGGCCATTATTGAAAAAGGCGCCGAGTGGTTTGCCAAGTTAGGCACGGCGAAGTGCGGTGGCACGCGTATATTCTGCGTCTCGGGGCATGTGGAACGTCCCGGCATTTATGAGCTGCCTGTGTCGGTCACACTGCGCTCGCTGATTTATGATCACGCCGGCGGCATTCGCGGCGGGAAAAAACTGAAAGCCGTAGTGCCCGGCGGAATTTCTGCGCCGATTCTAACAGCCAATGAAATTGACGTGATGATGGATTTTGATTCGCTGCGTGCCGCCGGCACTATGGCCGGTTCGGCGGGTGTGATTGTGATGGATGAAGATACGGATATGGTGGAGGCCTTGAGGGTAGCTTCGCGATTTTTCGCGCACGAATCTTGCGGCCAGTGCTCGCCGTGCCGCGAGGGAAGCGGCTGGATGCATAAGATTATTCGGCGCATTTATGAAGGCCATGGCCGGGCAGGCGACCTGGACAACTTGCTTTCGATTGCGAAAAATATTTCCGGCACCACAATCTGCGCGCTCGGCGATGCGGCCGCAATGCCGGTCATTTCTTACATTACAAAGTTCCGGGAGGAATTTGAAAACGCAATAACTAGTCGTCAGTCGTCAGTCGTGGGTCGTCAGTACACTCACGACTGACG
>JACQQR010000034.1 GCA_016206875.1 Candidatus Omnitrophota bacterium | reverse complement strand
GAAAAGTCCAGCCGCTTGAAGTGAAAAAAGGCGACAAAGTGATTTTCGGAAAATATTCCGGCGACGAAATCGTCATTGACGGCAAAAAACATAAAATCATAAAAGAGTCTGAATTTCTAGCGGTTTACGAAGCGTAAAGCTGTCATCCCCGCGAAAGCGGGGATCCAGGGACTTAACAAATTGCGTTGAAAGTCACTGGATTCCCGCTTCCGCGGGAATGACAATAGGCTAAAAAGGAGATTTGATTATGGCAAAGCAACTAGCGTTTTCAGAAGACGCGCGCGTGCGTCTTAAAGAAGGCGTAGACATTCTCGCCAATGTTGTAAAAGTGACATTGGGGCCGCGCGGCCGCAACGTCATTCTCGACAAGAAATTTGGCGCCCCTACCATCACTAAAGACGGTGTCACGGTGGCCAAAGAAATCGAGCTAAAAGATCCGTATCAAAACATGGGCGCCCAAATGGTCAAAGAAGTAGCGGAGAAAACCTCTGATGAAGCCGGGGACGGCACCACCACCGCAACCGTGCTTGCGCAAGCCATTGTTCGTGAAGGGCTTAAGAATGTAACGGCGGGCGCTAATCCCATGGATTTAAAACGCGGCATTGACAAGGCTGTGGCCGTGGTTATTGAACAGATCAAAAAAATGGCCAAGCCGGTGAAAAACCGCGAAGAAATCGCCAATGTAGGCACAATCAGCGCCAATAACGACAGAACCATCGGCGATATTTTGGCCGAGGCGATGGACAAAGTGGGCAAAGATGGGGTCATCACCGTGGAAGAATCCAACACCACAAAAACCGAGTTGGAGTTTGTGGAAGGCATGCAGTTTGACCGCGGTTATGTGTCTCCTTATTTTGTCACCGACCCCAATCGCATGGAATGCGTGCTCAAAGAGCCGATGATTCTTCTTTATGAGAAGAAAATCACCGCCATCAATGACCTCATTCCGGTTTTGGAGAAAACCGTTCAAACCGGCCGTCCGCTTCTGATTATCTCCGAAGATATTGAAGGCGAGGCTTTGGCAACGCTCGTGGTGAACAAAATTCGCGGCACGCTGCAAATTGCGGCGATTAAAGCCCCGGGATTTGGCGATCGTCGCAAAGCGATGATGGAAGATATCGCTGTTCTGACCGGCGGGCGTTTTATCTCCGAAGATTTGGGCATCAAGCTTGAAAATGTGGATGTAAAAGATCTCGGCTCAGCCAAGCGCGTAGTGATCGACAAGGAAAACACCACGATCGTCAGCGGCGCGGGAAAGCAAAAAGACATTAAAGACCGCTGTGAGATGATCAAGAAGCAAGTTGAAAAAACCGACTCTTCGTACGACAAAGAAAAGCTTCAAGAACGCCTGGCCAAACTTTCAGGCGGTGTGGCGCTGGTGAAAGTGGGCGCTGTGACCGAAATCGAAATGAAAGAAAAAAAGGCCAGAGTAGAAGACGCTTTTCATGCCACACGGGCTGCTGCCGAAGAAGGCATTGTGGTGGGCGGAGGCACGGCGCTTGTTCGCACCATTCCTGCACTACGTGCCCTGAAGCTCGAGGGAGATGAAGCCACAGGTGCTAAGATCATCCTCCGCGCTATTGAAGAGCCATGCCGCTTAATTGCCGAGAATGCCGGTGAAGATGGTTCGGTGATTGTGCAGCAAGTGCTGGATGCGAAAGGCGACATTGGTTTTAACGCCGATAAAGGCGAGCTGGAAGACTTGGTGGCTGCAGGCGTCATTGACCCGGCCAAAGTGGTGCGCACAGCCGTCCAAAATGCCTCCAGCATTGCCGGGCTGATTCTCACCACCGAAGCCACAGTTTCCGAAAAGCCGAAAGAAGAGAAAGCAGAAAAATAGGAGAGAGGAGGGAGGGAATAGGAGATAGGAAAAACTCTTTCCTACCTCCTCTGTACTATCTCCTATCTCCTAGTTTTTCCTTTACTTCACTTATTCCCTTCGATAGTATCTCCCTTTTTCCATCATACAGAAGGTGACTGTCACTTTTAGTGACTGTCACCTTTTGCGCCGAAAAAATAGTGACAGTCACCGGAGGTGACAGTCACTATTTATCGCAGGGGGGCTTTCAGCTATGGGTGAGTGGGTTGGACGCGGACGCAAGGCTAGGCGTTGTTACGGATTCGATGAAATTGCGCTGGTGCCGGGAGATTTCACGATCAATCCCGCAGAAGTGGATGTCTCTTGGGCGTTAGGCCCCATCAAACTCAATATTCCTATTATTGCCTCGGCCATGGACGGAGTGGTGGACCCGAAATTTGCTGTGGCCATGGGAAAAATGGGCGGCCTAGCCGTCTTGAATCTCGAAGGCATTCAAACCCGCTATGATGACGCAAACTCCGTATTAAAAGAAGTGACTGAAGCCTCACAGGAGCGCGCCACAGAACTAGTTCAAAAACTCTACACTAAACCCATTCAAGAAAAATTAGTCGCCAAGCGCATTCATGAAATCAAAAAAGGAAAAGTGATTTGCGCGGTGAGCTCTATCCCTCAAAGCGCCGAAAAATTCGGAAAAATTGCCCAGGAAGCGGGCTGCGATGTATTTTTTGTTCAATCCACAGTGACCACGGTGCGCCATCTCTCCAAAGAATATAAAGTAGTCGACTTCCATAAATTCTGTACATCCATGAAAATTCCCGTAGTGCTCGGGAATTGCGTCACGTATAAAGTTTGCTTGGAATTGATGGACACAGGCGCTGCCGGACTTTTGATTGGCGTGGGGCCCGGTGCGGCTTGCACTTCACGCGGAGTGTTGGGCTTGGGCGTGCCTCAGGTGACGGCCACTTGCGATGCCGCTGCGGCGCGGGATTTTTATCTGAAAACCACCGGCCGCTATGTTCCTATTATTACCGACGGCGGAATGACCACAGGCGGCGACATTTGCAAGGCCTTCGCTTGCGGCGCCGATAGTGTGATGATTGGCTCTGCCTTTGCGCGCGCAAAAGAAGCGCCCGGCCGCGGCTTTCATTGGGGCATGGCCACGCCGCACGCAAATCTTCCTCGCGGAACACGGATTCGAGTGGGAACCACCGGCACATTAAGCGAGATCATGTATGGCCCCTCAAGGCTGGATGACGGCACGCAAAACCTGGTGGGTGCCGTTAAAACCTGTATGGGAAACGTGGGCGCCCATACGCTTCGCGAATTTCAATTAACAGAAATTATCATTGCCCCTTCCATTCAGACCGAAGGCAAGGTATTTCAATCTGCGCAGAAGGTGGGGATGGGCAAATAAAACAGTGCTGAGTCCTGAGTCCTGAGTGCTGAGT
>JACQQR010000033.1 GCA_016206875.1 Candidatus Omnitrophota bacterium | reverse complement strand
GTATTCTGTCACTCCGCACCCGCCGGAGGCGGGTCCGTCTTTCGGCGGAAAAGCCTCGCCTGCCTGCCGGTAGGCAAGGCTTCCGCCGGGATGACAGGCTCAAAATTTTATTTTTAGGCTTGAGTCACTGGATCCCGGGTCAAGCCCGGGATGACAGGCTAAAAATTTTATTTTTAGCCTGTCACTTTCTGCGACAAATTAATAAAAAACCACGCAATCAGAAGTCCCACGAGAGTCACTGCCGCGACATATACCAAATTAAAGGAAGGAAAATGACTTGCCGCTCCCATTCCGAAAAGCATGGGTACGGACAGGTATGTGTTCAAGCGTGAAGCCATGAAAGCGCGTTTTACGGTTCCTGCCATTTCAGCCGGCGCTTGGCCGGCCTTCACCCAGCCGATGATATTTTTTTGTGCCGGCCAAATCACAAACCAAACATTAAACCACATGATGGTTGCCAGTCCGCCGCCGAAAGAAATCCAATAGCCCCAAGTGGAATTGAAAAGTCCGCCGGTGCCGAGCAGTCCCGCATCGGTGGCGATAAAGATTTTCCAAATTACATACAGCCAGCCCACCAGGAAAGTAATCATCGCCGTCCAGCGAAACCAAAACAGGGCGCGGGGCATCAGCTCAGGGATTACTTTTTTCTTGGTATCCGCATCCATGGTTTTGGCGAATGGAACGTTGACCAGATTAAAGAAATACAGCAAGCCAATCCATGCAATTCCCGCAAAGAAATGAATCCAGCGTAAAATCATAAGAGCGATTGTGTTGAGATCTAAAACTTCGGTTGGCATAACTCCTCCTTGATTAGTAGAAGAATCTTAACGAGGCCAGATGATACCAAATTTTTCATATAAGAGGAATGACAAACTCGTTATAATGCAATTTATTATGCTCAAGCTTCTGGGATGGAATGTAAATGGCATTCGTGCCGTAGAGAAAAAGGGTTTTTTGGATTGGCTCGCTAAAGAGTCTCCGGATATTTTGTGTGTGCAGGAAACTAAAGCCCACCCAGACCAATTAAGCCCTCAATTAACGGAACCCGCCGGTTACCACGCTTATTGGAACTCAGCCTGCCGCAAAGGCTATAGCGGAGTGGCGGTATTTACCAAAGAAAAACCGGTTTCCAGCCGCACGGGTTTTGACGTGCCGCGCTTTGATGAAGAGGGAAGAGTTGTTGAACTGGAATTTCCCCAATTTACTCTCTTGAATATTTATTTCCCCAACGGAAAATCGGGTTCCGAGCGGCTTCAATACAAAATGGATTTTTATGACGAAACCTTAAAATATATCCGGCGCCTGCGGGAAAAAGGGAAAAGTTTGATTATCACCGGCGATGTGAACACCGCCCACAAGCCTATCGATTTGAAGCATCCGAAGGCGAATGAAACGATTTCCGGATTTCTTCCCGCCGAAAGGACGTGGATTGACGCGTTGACTTCTTATGGCTACATCGACACACTCCGGGAGTTTCGAGCGGAACCGGATTTATACACGTGGTGGGATCTGCGGACGGGCGCGCGCAAGAGAAATGTGGGCTGGAGAATCGATTACTTTTATATCTCCAAAGATTTGCGCCCGTCCCTCAAAGACGCCTTCATTCTTCCCGATGTAATGGGCTCAGACCACTGCCCGGTGGGAATTTTGATGGAACTCGAAGCTAGAAACCACGCATTACAAGGTATAAGTGATCGGGGCGCGCAAAACGCGCTTTCATAATTAGTGACTGTCACTTTAGTGCTTTATAATCAGTGACTGTCACTTTAGTGACTGTCACTTTGGCGCTTGAGAACCTATAATCTCTATAATCCATGGCTAATCCCAAATTAAAAAAACCGAATAGTGTGCGGCTCGCTTTAATCCAAACCAGCGCTTCCGGTTCGCCCGAAGCCAATTTGGCTAAAGCGGTTTCTGCCATTGGGCAGGCGGTGAAGGGTGGGGCGCAAATCATTTGTCTTCAGGAGTTGTTCCGTTCTCCATATTTCTGTCTCACCGAAGATCAAAAATATTTCAAATTGGCCGAGAAAATTCCCGGACCG
>JACQQR010000037.1 GCA_016206875.1 Candidatus Omnitrophota bacterium | reverse complement strand
TAACTGATTATGTCAGTCAAATTCAGGGCACATCCCCTAAAGTAGGCGATTTTGTGGGTATAAGAGGTTTGGATATTGATGAAGTGATTGCGCGCGTGCCGAAAGATTGGGAATTGTTGCCGCAAGCGGGCAGTCCGCCGGGCATTCGGTTTGTTCAAAGATTTGGTCCAGGCCCGGATGATTTTTTGGAACGCGTCCGGATTCATGGGCCCAATTCCTACGCGCCCATAGGCAGCAATGATTATGAAGGATGGACGGTTATGATCAGCGCCCAGGGAATTCCCAAAGTTTATTACGACAATGCCGGCCGTTTGGTTTGGGATAACGGCATTGCGCGCCGGTTTATTACCAGCGAAGCGGAGATTAACAGCTATCATATCCCTTTAAAAGGAAATCCGAATCTCAATCCATCTCTCTTACTGCCTTATCTCCCGCCTCCGAGTTCCGAAGGAGGCGATAATGAAACCCCAATTGTTGACACCACCCCAGTCGCAGGATCCCCCGACGATCCCGATACTGGAGGTGGGGTTTTGGTATGAAAAGGTTGGTCTTTAGCTCATTGCTTTAAAGACGAATGAACATCCTCCTCGTTGACGGCTACACTCGATTATCTCGGCCATCTCCAATCCGCCGCCCAAGGTGCTGCCGTGCCCGCCGATGAAATCACCATCGTCACCGACGACCGTGGGCTTGCCCGCTAAGCCGGGTGCTGAGGGAGCCCTCATCCTGAGTGCCGAAGGCCTGGCGCATCGCTCGGGGAAAGTTGAATAATTGTAATCCTGTAGCCCGCTCAAGTTTCGCGGCCCCTTTTCCCTTGCGAGAGGGAGAGGGGCCGCACGGAGGAGACAATAGCCTTTGCTTACTTCACAGAACGCTAACTAATTACGAATAATTGGATGCCGGCCTTTTTTAGTGTATAATGTATGGTGTATATAGGAGGTATCAAGATGGGTACGTTACACAGGTCGCAAGTGTACATTGGTGAAGATCAGATACGCCTGCTTAAGCTGGAAGCGCGGAAAGAAAACTTAAGCGTTTCCGAGCTGATTCGGGAAGCCATTCAGAGCTTCTTAACTAAAAAATCAAAAGCCATTAACTGGGACAATGACCCGCTCACCAAAGCCGTCGGCAAATTTAAGTCGGATGTGAAGGATGCTTCCACGCATCATGATTTTTACTTGTATGGCAAGAAAAAAGATTAAAAATGGAAAAAATATTCGTGGATTCGAGTGCCTTCATCGCTTTCTTTTTTGGAAACGACGAGAACCATAAAGAAGCCTATACTCTATTTCAAAAACTAAAAAATTCAAAAACCTCGCTTTACACCTCCGACTATATTATCGATGAGACTCTTACAACGCTTCTTTCTAGAAGCGGCCACAAACAATCTGTGGCGGCCGGTGAGGCAATTTTTTCAAGCCATGTGATAGAAATCATCACCGTTTGCCCGGATTACCTTAAGCCTTCCTGGGAGCTTTATCAAAAATACGATGATAAAAAATTTAGCTTCACCGATGTCACCTCGTTCGCTATCATCAAAGGCCTTAACATCAAAAAAGCTTTCAGTTTTGACAGCGATTTTACAAAAGTGGGCATCGAATTAATTAATTAAGGTTTTGTTTTTAGTAAAAGGGCCACGAAGGCAGCATAAACGAAAGCACAGAAGATCAAAGAGAAAGATATTTCCTATGTCCATTTCATCCTCGTTAGACAAAATTCCGCTGTTTAAGGGGTTATCTCAAGCCGAGCTTGAAGGCGTGCGTTCTTGCCTGAAGGAGAAAAGTTTTGACAAGGGCGAAGTGCTTTTCAATGAAGGAAAGGCTTGCGAGCGGGTTTTCATCGTGCGCGAAGGGCGGGTGAAGTTGCTGCGCATTGCCTCAACGGGAAGGGAACAGGTGCTGGAAACCCTGGGAGCGGGCGACACCTGCGCCTGTAATCCGGGTGCGGCCGTTTGGTATTGCAGTTCTACGGCTGAGGCGCTTACGCCTTGCAAAGTTTGGTATCTTTCGCGCGAAAATTATATCCGCATGGTTCAAACCAATTCACGCGTGAGCCAGGCGCTTAACCGGCTTTTCGCCGAGAGGCTGAAATGCTTTAGTTCCTTGATAGAAGAAGTATCGTTAAAAGATGTGAAGAAACGCCTCGTCAAATTTCTTTTGGACATGCACGGGGAGCGCGAATCCAAGTATGGCAAGGGAGATGCCGTGTTTCTTCCGTTTACCCGTGAAGAAATTGCCCAGCGCATCGGTGCGGTGCGCGAAACCATAGTGCGGTACCTGATGCAGCTGAAGCGCGCTAAATTAATTGATCTAAAACCTCATCAAATTGTCATCCGCGACAAACCCGGGCTCGAACGCCTGCTGTAATCAATCGTCTGTGACCTCTGTCACAGTATTTTTTCCGCAGAAAAAGTAGAGTTTGGCTGTTTGCTAAAAGAGGAGGTCATTTTATGATCCTCCCGCTTCAAACGGCGGTGGTGTATGGCCCAATTCATTCCCGGAGGCTTGGGAACTCGCTTGGCATCAATATTTTACCGGAAGAAACAAAATTTTGTCTTTCAAGCTGCATTTATTGCCAATACGGTTTTACCAATCCCAAAAATCTGAAATGGTCAAAATTGCTTCCCGCCCGAGAACTTATCAAATGCATCGAAGCGGGTTTTCATTGGCATGCCCTTTCGAAAAGAAACGTTGATTCCATTACTGTTTCCGGAAACGGCGAGCCCACACTGCATCCGGAACTGATTCAAATCGCCACGGAGATCAAGAAACTGAGAGATTATTATTTCCCCTCTACTTCTATCGGCATTCTTTCGGATTCCTCACGAGTGCATCTTCCCCAGGTAAGGGAGGCACTCGAATTATTTGACGAGCGTTATATGAAATTAGACGCCGGCTCGCCGGAGATGCTTCAAAAAATCAATCGTCCAATCGTTCCACGGAATTGGGAAGCTATGATTCGTGGGCTTGCCCTGTTGCCCAAGGTCACGATTCAGAGCTTGTTTATTTCCGAGCCGGTGGATAATTCTTCCACTCCGCCGCTACAGGATTGGCTGAAAACTGTCAGCCAGATTCGCCCTTCGGGTCTTCATCTCTATACCGTCTATAGAGGCACAGCCGATCCGAGAGTAAAACCCGTTTCCAAAAACCGCCTAAACGAAATTGCGCATTTTGCCTGCCAAGTCACTGACCTGTCTACGGTCACCTGCCTTTCCGATACTTCGGTGCAGCTGATGTAGCGTGACGCGCGTCACAGTTTAAATGCGCGGCTTCTTCTACACTCTCAATGTGGATATGAAACTCCAGATTTATATGGAGTTTTAGTTCCAGAATTCCATTGTAAAAAAAGCAAACGAGGAGCAAGCCATGTTCCGACTTTATTCGAAGGGTTGTGAGTATGTAATGCGGGCTTTGGCGCAGGTCGGTGAAAGAAAAAATGGGGGATGTTTTTCTGTAAGAGACATTTGCGAAAAAGCGGAACTTCCCGAATGGTATACCCGGAAAATATTTCAATCGTTGGTGCGCCGGGGACTTTTGATTGGCGCGCGCGGGCCGGGAGGGGGATATCAGTTCGGAAAACCGCCGAAAAAAATTTCTATTCTAGCCATGATCCAGGCAATTGACGGCGAAGATGTTTTGGAGCAATGCGTGATGGGGCCCGGAAAATGCAATCAGCGCGAGCGCTGCGCACTGCATCCCATTTGGCTGAAGATCAAAGCGAGTTTACTGAAAGAATTGAGAGCTTCAACGATTGAGGATTTACTGTCGAAGAAACTTTCTCCTCTCCGGCTGCTTCATGCAGGGGAAGAGAAATATCGTAAAAATTTAAAACGGGAGGATTACTAAAATGAATGGAAAATGGTTCAAAATTTTTGCCGGCGCGGCGGGAGTTGTTTTTGTCACAGGTCTGGCTTTTTTAGGAAAGCCGGCTGTTCAGAATGTTTCAGCCGGGCAGGCTGCCGGGCTGCCGGGGGACTCGATGCAAATTATTCAAAAACGCGGTTTAAGCCCTGACGATGTCTACGGGGCTTTGTCCACATATGTGCCTACGGGAAAATATGATGATTATTTGATGATGTCTTCAGGCGGGCATGGCGGGCAGGTGCTGGTGATCGGGCTTCCATCGATGCGGATTTTGCGCTTGATTGCTGTTTTTGAGCCGGAGTCGTGGCAAGGTTATGGTTTTGGCATCAAAGATAGTCCTCTTGAAAACCAGGAAGGATCGCTTCCCGGGCAAAAACCTAAAAATGTAAAATGGGCGGACACCCATCATCCCGGATTGAGCGAAACAGAAGGAAAGTATGACGGCGAGTTCTTATTTATCGGAGATAAGGCAAGCGGCCGTGTTGCTGTAATTGATTTGCGGGATTTTGAAACCAAACAAATTGTCAATAATCCGGTGGTCAATAATAATCACGGCGCCGCCTTTGTGACGCCGAATACCGAGTATGTGGTAGAGGCCACGCAGTTTGCTGTTCCGCTGGGCGGCGAGTATGCGCCTATTTCTGAGTATAAAGAAAAATATCGCGGGTTAGCCACATTCTGGAAATTCGACCGGGCCAAGGGCCGCATTGATATGGCCAATTCTTTTGCGATGGAACTTCCGCCTTACTGGCAAGACCTGGCCGATGCCGGAAAATTGGCCAGCGACGGCTATGTGTTTATCAATTCATTCAATACTGAAATGGCCACCGGAGGCATAGAAGACGGCAATCCTCCGTTTGAAGCCGGAATTTCCCAGCGCGATATGGATTATCTGCATGTCATCGACTGGAAAAAGGCCGAGCAAGTGGCGCGTGAAGGAAAATTTACCGTGATCCAAGGAATGAAAGTGATTCCTCTGGAGATCACACGGCAGGAAGGCATCATGCACTTTATCCCCGAGCCAAAAAGTCCGCACGGCGTGGATGTCAGCCCGAGCGGCAAGCATATTGTGATTGCCGGCAAGCTCGACCCGCATGTCACCATTTACGGAATCGACCTCATCAAAAAGGCCATTGAAAATAAAGATTATGAAGACACGGATCCGTACGGCATTCCGATTTTGCGATTTGACGCGGTTAAGAAGGCACAGGTGGAATTGGGCTTAGGCCCGCTTCACACGCAATTTGATAATCATGGATATGCCTACACCAGCTTATTTTTGGAAAGTGCCGTGGCCAGGTGGACTCTGGGAGAAGATAAATACCAAGCGCCCGAGAAGCCGTGGACTTTGGTCAGCAAAATTCCCGTTTCCTACAATGTAGGGCATATTGCTGTCAGCCAGGGCGATACGGTGGAACCGGAAGGCGATTATCTGGTGTCGCTGAACAAATGGTCTGTAGACCGTTTCTTCAACACGGGTCCGCTGTTGCCGCAAAATCTTCAATTAATTGATATTTCCAAAACAGGAGACGCGATGAAACTGCTTTATGACATGCCGGTGGGCATGGCCGAGCCGCATTACGCCCAAATTATCCGCGCCGATAAAATCAAGGCCTGGGAAGTGTATCCGGAAGTAGGGTGGGATGCGCTGCATCAGAAAAAAAGCGATACGGCCGCTACGGAAGGAAAAACAATCAGGAATGGGAATACTGTGGAAGTGTTCATCACGGCGCTACGCAGTCATTTCGAGCCGGAGCATATTAAGGTGAAGCAAGGCGATAAAGTGATCCTGCATATCACCAATCTGGAACGCACGCGGGACGCCACTCACGGCTTTGAAATTTCCGAATACAACATCGCGGCCAGCATGGAACCGGGCGAAACCGTGGATATTGAATTTACCGCGGATAAACCCGGCGTATTCCCATTTTACTGCCTGGAATTTTGCTCGGCATTGCATTTGGAAATGGTGGGATACCTGATGGTGGAGCCGGCAGAGAAGAAAGAATACCTACGATTGTCCTTCCCGCGAACGCCTTGCCTACCGGCAGGCAGGCGGGAATCCAGTGACTTTAGCATTGTCTGGAAAACCAAGTCGCTGGATTCCCGCTTTCGCGGGAATGACAGAGGACAGAGGGAAAAATGATGAATATGTTTCAGACCCAAGGAAGAAAAAAGGCTGCCGCAATATTATTCATAGCCTCAGGCATCCTCCTTCTTTTTTCTCTCACTCTCCCTTATTGGAAAATTCAGGTGATGGCACCTCAATATCCCAAGGGCCTCGGCGTTTCCATTTATGTGGACCATTTGGCGGGGGATGTCCGGGAAATTGACGGGCTGAATCATTACATTGGAATGAAACTGCTCGGCCGTGCCGCGCAACTGGAACGCAAGCTTGCCGTATTGGGCGTCATTGCGATTGCGCTGGCGGCGTTTGCTTCCATCTTTGCGAGGAAGTATTTCGCCCTGGTTTTGATCCTGCCCATACTTTTATTTCCGTTTCTCTTCGCCGCAGATTTGTTTGCCTGGCTGGCGTATTACGGCTTAAGTTTGGATCCGCACGCGCCATTCAGCTCTTCCATCAAGCCATTTATTCCGCCGCTTTTTGGAAAAGGAGTGATCGGCCAATTTAAAGCCCTTGCCTCTTTTCAAACCGGATTTTATTTCAGTCTGTTCGCTTCTTTTTTTTCTTCCATCGGGATCCTGCTTCGCTTTTCCGCTCGTAAAATAAATTTTCCGGCTCTTGTGCCGGCTATTTCAGTGACCGGAGTGACTGTACTTTCTTTTTGCTTCGGCTTGCCTGAGGCTTATGCGAAAACTATTTCTGTCACATCACCCGAGGCGATGCGCCAGGCACTTGCCGGGGCGGGAGAAGGAGACATGATTGAGGTTTCACCCGGGGTGTACCCGGGTCCCTGGGTGATCGAAAAACCGGTCAAACTTGCAGGCATAAATTTTCCCATTTTGGATGGCGGCGGAAAAGGCACGGTCATCAAGCTCGCTGCTCCAAACATAGAAATAAAAGGTTTTGTCATTCGCGGAAGCGGAGACTCGCTGGCTTTGGAAGATACGGGCATATTGGCGGAGGCGCCCAACGCTCTAATTGAAGACAACCGGTTGGAGGATGTTCTTTTTGGCATATCCGTGCAGCACGCCCCGAATACGATTGTGAGGAACAATCATCTCTCCAGTAAGAAGTTGCCCGTGGCCCGACGGGGAGATTTAATCCGTGTTTGGTATAGTGACGGTGTAATTCTGGAGGGCAATCATACTTGGGAAGGGCGCGATGCGGTGCTTTGGTTTTCAAAGCGCCTTCTCGTCCGGGGCAATGTGTTTCAAAAAAGCCGGTATGCCCTTCATTTTATGTACTGCGATGATGCCCGGGTTGAAGGCAATGTCTTTGAAGATAATTCGGTAGGCGCATATCTAATGTATTCCAATCGCATCCGGCTTTCGGGGAATAAAATTACGAATAACCGGGGTCCAAGCGGATTCGGCGTTGGCTTTAAGGATATGGAAGAAGCCCGGATTTACGCCAATCTCATTGCGAACAATAAAACGGGATTTTATTTCGACAGCGCT
>JACQQR010000278.1 GCA_016206875.1 Candidatus Omnitrophota bacterium | reverse complement strand
CGGATGCGCTTGAAGCTGTTTGGTCGTTCACAGAAGCAGCCGTTGCTTGCGCGCGCGTGTCGCGCGACTGGCCAATGATGTCTCCGCCGGCAAAAACCGGATTGACGGAAGCGAGCAAGAAAAACGCCAGGGCCAAACTGAGAACTCGAAGGAAAGCCATCCGGGGCATCTTCATCGATTAAATGTCCTCCACGTGTTCGATCCGTGGGGCGAGCGGTGATGATCCACGCAGCTTTCTCCGGCACCGATGTAATAATTTCCGCCGGGATTCCCGTGCGCAATGCCTCCCATAATGGCAGAGGGTGTGTTCGTGCTCGGCTGCCAGTGGCAACGAAGGCACAGCGTGTCTCCGTCGGCGATCAACATTTTGGGATACACGCCGCCATGAGGCTCATGGCAAATTTGACATCCTTCACGCATCGCGTCATGTTCGAAAATAAACGGCCCTTTGAATTCTTTATGGCAAACAAAACATTTTTCATCAGGACGGTTGACGTCCGTCACCGGGCGTACTGCAGGTCCGCTTTGGTGCAGCTGGTGGCAATCCATGCAAGTCACTTGGCCTTCGTTGACAGGATGATGGAACTGAAGCTGAAATTGGGCTTGTTTGTCGACATGGCAGGCGTAGCAGCGCTCCGGTGAATAACGGATAATTTTTGTTTTATCGCCGTCATTTTCCGCGTGAAGACTGCCGGGGCCGTGACACGATTCGCAGGCTTCGCCCACGATTTTTTCGCCTTCCTGCAGGCTTGTGCCGTAGTGAGATTCAAGACGATAGCGCTTCACCGTTTCTTCGTGGCAAGTTTCGCAAGTTTCCATTCCCACGTAGGTTGCCCCGGGAATCGAGTGCTGCTCGAGCGCTCTGCGAATCTCGTCGGCATCGCGGCAAGAACTCACCACGAGCGCCAACGCGCCAAAACCAACGAGGAGAAAAAGTAATTTTAATCGCATAGGTTTGTTCATATTTTTTCGCTATATCTCAAGTTGCATGCCAACTTAACACAGGGCTGCTATAGTACCGCAAAACATTTGATTTTGGGAATGCGGTACTATACGGTTTGCCAATGGGCTACGCCCATTTTCGATTGTTATGCCGTAATAGGGACGATTCTCTCAAAGGGAACCGTCCCCGGTGACTACACTGCGCGAAATCACGCAGCCGGCTCTTCGATTTGTGCGTTTTCACTCAGGCCCAGCTTCTGAATTTTATATCGCAACGCATCCCGGCCGATGCCTAAAATTTTTGCCGCCCGGGATTGATTCCATTTTGTTTTTTCAAGCGTAAGAAGGAGCACGTGTTTTTCAATCGTCTCGAGCGGCGCCCCCATCAATTCAGGAGGAATCACAAGGGACGTTGCGACCGCGGCGGATCGAAAATGAGACGGCTCCTTCACACAGGTTTCCGAATAGATTTCCAAGGGCAAATGTTTCAGTTGAATTTGCTCGTCGCGATTTAAAATCATCATGCGCTCAATAATATTGCGTAACTCCCTCACATTGCCCGGCCATTCATACCCAACTAGAACTTCCATCGCTTCTTCCGATATATCGTCGATAGATTTTTTAAATTCACGGTTAAAATGATCCATAAAAAAATGAACCAGGGCCGGAATATCTTCTTTTCGCTCCCGAAGCGGCGGAATGGTAATGGGAAGCACATGTAACCGGTAAAACAAATCCTGACGGAAGCGGCCCTCGGCCACTTCAACTTTTAAATCTCGATGCGTGGCGGCGAGAATGCGTATATCCGATTCAATTTCTTTCAGCCCCCCTACTTTTCTGAATTTTTTCTGATCCATAAGGTGCAGCAGCTTCGCCTGAAGCTCCCGGGGCATATCTCCGATTTCATCCAAAAAAAGCGTTCCGTGCGAAGCCTCTTCTACAAGCCCTTTTTTAGATTGCCGTGCATCGGTGAACGCTCCTTTTTCGAAGCCAAAGAGTTCGCTTTCCAGAAGCGTTTCGGGAATAGCCGCGCAATTAATGGAAACAAAAGGCCGTCCGGAGCGGCTGCCCGCATAATGAATAGTTTTCGCGATTAAATCTTTGCCTGTCCCACTCTCCCCCGTCAAAAGAATCGTGCTGGCTTCGGACTCGGCCACCCGCCGCACAATATCTAAAACTGCTTTCATGCCACGGCTCTCGGCAATGATATTGTGGAAATCATATTTGCCGCGCTCTTGAGATTCTAAATCCGTCATTCTTTTCTTAAGCCGCCGGCCTTCTACCGCCTTCTCGATATTCAGCCGAAGCTCTTCAAATTCAAAAGGCTTGTGAAGATAGTTGTAGGCGCCTGCACGCATGCACTCTACGGCCGATCGAATATCCTCATTTGCGGTAATCAGGATCACGGCTAAGAGCGGATCTGTGCGATGCATTCTCTTCAATATTTCTTTTCCATCGCCGTCCGGAAGACGAATATCCAGGAGCACCACATCAAAAAACTCTTCTTCAAAAAGGCGAAAGCCTTCCCGGGCGGTTTGAGCCGTGAACACTTCATAACCTTCTTTTTCCAGATCTGTCTTGAGCGACCAGCAGATCAGTTTTTCATCATCAATGATTAAAATTTTGCCATTCATCGCGTTTTCTCTGAGTGACTGTCACTATCGTTGAGTGACTGTCACTTTAGTGACTGGTTAGGTTCAAGTTTCTAGTGCAACACCTGATATCCTGCTAAGACAGGAAAAAGGAGTTGCACATGAATTCATACAATCGATTATCCCTCG
>JACQQR010000276.1 GCA_016206875.1 Candidatus Omnitrophota bacterium | reverse complement strand
GGGTGGCGAAAAGGGCACGAAATTCCAAACCCTCACCCCTTCCCCTCTCCCTTTCCAAGGGAGAGGGGCCGCGTGGAGGAGACAATAGCCTTTGCTTACTCGAGAACGATAAATAATTACGAGAAATTAGCCCTGTAAAACCAAAGTAAACGAAGCTATAATTGGGTTGAATAAGAAACAGGAGGAATCACATATGGTTACCGTAACACCGGCAGCAGCAGAAGAAATTAAACGGTTGGTTGAAAAGCAAAATGAAAAAGATGTTGCGCTTCGCATGGCTGTGAAAGGCGGCGGGTGTTCGGGTTTTTCCTACGCGCTGGCTTTTGACAAAATACAGCTGGAGGATACTACGTTTGAATCCTCAGGCGTAAAAGTAGTGGTGGATCCGAAAAGCCTTGAGTTGCTCAGCGGCATCACGCTTGATTTTGTTGATAGCTTGGAAGGTCGCGGGTTTAAATTCCTTAATCCCAACGCCAAATCAAGCTGCGGCTGCGGCGAATCTTTTTCCGCGTAATTAATATTCCCCTCTTCCAGAGAGTGGCTTGCCGCCCCCTGGAAGGGGGGAACTTTTTCCCAATGACCCCTGCTACATTGTCTCGCAATCTGCATCAGATCACCCAAGCCTTACTCTTGCGCAATTCGCGTTTTGCCCAAGACTCGCTCATCAATCTTCAAAGTCTTCCCAATGACCCCGATATATTTTCCCGGATTCTCCGGTATGAAATCATGGCTTTGGGCGAGCTGGTGCTCGGCATTAATGAAGAGCCTCAGCTAAAACCCTATGAAGATTTGCCGCGCCTTGCCGAGCTGGCTTCCCGCGCTTTAACGTCCGGTGAGGAAGCCAAAAATTCTTTGAGCCAGGCGGGGCAATATTTCCAGACCCTTTCCAAAGATGTGCAGGCCATGATGAAAAAGACGCCGAACAATGTTCATCGAGGTGTCCTGCTCATTCTCGCGGCCAAGCATTATGAAAACATAGTTGGATTTATGGCCTCCCAGCCGCTTGCTCGTGCACCCAAATAATGTTATGCGATTGTATAACATAATGTTATACCTTAATTAGTCCAAAAGGAGGGGGGTCCTAATGGTTACCGTAAACGTAAGAAGTTTGCTGCATCATTTTTCAGAATATTTAGACAAAATCAAAGAAGGCGAAAAAATAGTTGTTTTGCAAAGGAATATTCCTGTGGCCGACATAATTCCTCATAGTGCTAATCTTCAAGCACCGGGTTGGCGCAGGCCCATTAAGAAGCTGAAGTTCAAGAATATTCCATCATTTTCTGAAGTAGTTGCAAAAATGAGAGAAGAAGAAACAAGATAAGAGTATTTATAGACACCTCACAAAATTTAAAAAATCCTCCACAAAAATTCTCTGACAAACAAAATCAGGTGCATGACTGTAGCTGCGGACTTTTCTGGTATGTGTTGTCATTCCCGCGAAAGCGGGAATCCAGTGACTTTTTCGTCATGCCAAAGGCAAAGTCACTGGACCCCCGCTTTCGCGGGGGTGACAGAGCAGCTACGGTCATGCATCCCAAAAATCCAAAAAATCCTCCGATTTGCCAATTTTGAGTTGGGGTGTTATATTTGCCTAAATATTCCCTCGAGGAGGAAGCTGTGCTTGTTTGGACCCGCGTGCGCTAATACATTCGCATTTTTCAAACGGATTATTGTCTGGATTCTGCTTATCTGCTTCGTAGCCGACTCGGCTGCTTTTGCCGGGGCGCCTGCCTATAGCCAGGCAGGCTTTCTGCCCGGCAGTTCTGCGTTTCACCCCTTTTTCTTTTCTTCAGAATTCGGACGCCTGGAAAACGAACGCTGGTTTTCTCCGGCCCCTACTCCTGAACACCCCTTTCTCATTCATATTCGTTCCTCGCACGGCAGTCCGGAAGGCGCGCGTCAAACGGCGGGCCTGGTGCGCGAGCTCGCTCACTCGCGCAAAATCAAAACCCTTTTCGTCGAAGGCGCTTTTGGCGAGCTCTCAAAAGATTCTTTACAATTTCTTCCCGGTCAAACGGAAAATCAAAAACTGCTCGAAAATCTAGTCACACAGGGTGAATTGACCGGCGCCGAGCTGGCTTGGAGTTTGCCCGACGCCGGCAGGCTCCAACTCACCGGAATCGAAGATGTGGAGCTCTACCGGAAAAATTTCGAAAGCTTCCGCAAGGTCACCGCTTCGCGAACAATCAATGAACAAAGCCTAGCCGAGCTTCGGTCTGCACTGGACCGCCGGGCCACGCGGGAACTCAAAGGCGATGAGCTAAAACTTTTTCGTGCTTACCTGGGTTTGGAATCACATTCGCTCAAAGACCTTCGCCAGGCGCTTCCTATTATTGGTAAGCGTCTTGGCATTGATTTCACAGACGCCCGGCATCAAAGGCAGTTCCCAAACCTCACACGCTGGGCGATGTTGAACGAGGAGGAACCAGTCAATATTGAGAAGGCGCGGCGGGAAATAAAACAGTCGTCGGTTGTCAGTCGTGTGTCGTCAGAATGCTTGCTCACGACTGACTACCGACGACTGACGACAACTCATGTAGAACAAATTTTATTTTCAAAGCCGGGTTCAAATCCCCGTTTTCTTGTAGAACAACTCTCTTCCCAAATGAAGTCTGCGGGCGCACGCTTTCAAGACATGCCCGAATTTACGCGCTTGGCGCGCCGGCGGATTTTTGAATATGAAATCGGCCCGGAGCTTTTCACGGAAGCGGCTCGGGCAATCGAGAAGTATCTGTCATTCCCGCGAAAGCGGGAATCCAGTGACTTTGGTGTTTCCGAAAACAAAGCAAAGTCACTGGATTCCCGTTTACACGGGAATGACAAGAAAAAACTAATTCAATCCGCCAAAACCTACACGCTTCTGCGTAAAATTCTTCTTCTGGAATGCTCGCGGCCTGAGTACGTTGAATTCACCCGCCGGCGGGTGAATTGGTTTTCCAGTCTTCTTCCACTAGCCGGGTGGAGCAAAAAACAAATGGCCGATTTCGAAGCCAACGTGCGCAACGCCGAACAATTTTACCAAGAGGCTGTTCGGCGCGAAGAAATGTTCACGAAAACCATTCGCGAAAAATTACGCGCCTCGGGCCAAACCCAAGCCATTGTGGTGGCGGGCGGTTTTCACACAGAAGGCCTCACACAATTTTTCGAAACCAACCGCTATTCCTACGCTGTAGTGCGCCCCGAAATCAAAGAACACGCCGACGGCAACTATCGCCAAATCATGATGCAAGGCTACGAGGTTGAGCGCACTCACATCGAAAAAGCACTTATTGCCAATTCCGACACGCTGGAGCGGCTGGCAATTGGGGAGGCGGCGTTTGGGGCGAGACAAACGTTGATTGAGTTATTGCGAGGAGCGCAGCGACCAGTCTTGTCATTCCCGCGAAAGCGGGAATCCAGTGACTTTGGTGTTTCTGAAGACAAAGCAAAGTCACTGGATTCCCGCTTTTCCGCCCCGGCGGACCAGCCGAGGCTGGCGCGGGACAAGAATAAAATG
>JACQQR010000287.1 GCA_016206875.1 Candidatus Omnitrophota bacterium | reverse complement strand
GGGGTTACTGTTTGGGATTCAAAGAAAGAGTTGCTGAATATTGAAAAACACGGACTCAATTTTAATATTGCTGCGCAAGCTTTCTTGGATCCAAGAAGGAAAGTTTTTGTTGATTCTAAGCACAGCAAACAAGAAGAACGGTTGTTCTGCATTGGAAAAGTAGATGGTAAAATCGTGACGGTTCGATTTACCTACCGAAATGATGTAATTAGAATTTACGGAGCGGGTTATTGGAGAAAGGGGAAAGATTATTATGAAAAAGAGAATTCATGATCAAAATATGCCGGTTGGAAGAATGACCCGAATTGACGATTTTCTTCCTTCGCCCAATGAACTAGTTATGCCCGTTGAAAATACGGTCAAAGTAACAATTTCACTTAAAAAATCAAGCGTTAGCTTTTTTAAGGATGCCGCCAAGAAAAATCACACCAAATACCAGAGAATGATCCGTGCACTTTTAGACCAATACGCTTCCCGCTACCGCGCCGCCTAAATTAGCTTCAAATATTGACTCATGGGACCATTTGACACCCCTTGGGCTATCGGGTAGAGTTCTTCTACTATAGGAAGGAGGCGCCTAAACACCCGTGATTTTCTTCAAGAATAAACTACTCGCCAACGCTATATCCTTATTGATCTTATGTTGTTTTCTCTCTTCAGAGCTTGTGTACGGGCAGGTAGCACCCGTCCCAGGCAATGTTTTTTCCGCTCCCACTATCGTCCGAGTTGACTTAGAACTACCCTCCGAATTGGGCACTGTGACAGAAAGAAAGTTAAATCCTGCGCCACCCACTCCCGACCATCCTTTTATCATTCAAATTCAAGATGCGCACGCCAATCCAACGGCGCAAAAAAACATCGCCAAAATCATTGAGCATTATAAGCGCCATAGCGGCGTGGAGTACGTGCTGGTGGAAGCCTCGGCCGCCCATCTCGACGCTACATATTTGGAATGGACAAAAAACCCACAGTTAAATCAACGGATGAAAGAACATCTGGTTCGGACCGGAGAAATGACGGGTGCGGATATTTATCTTTTTGAACAGGGCAATAAGATCCGGTTTTCGGGCATCGAAAACGCTGACCTATATCGGAAAAATTTAGAAAGTTTGCGAGCTGTGTACGGCGAAAATAAAAACATCGAATCCGTGCTAAAAACTCGCCGAGCCGAACTGGAAAACCAAATCAGCCGGAAAGGGAACGGCGCATTCACAAAAGCACTGCACATTGTATTGCAGTGGGATCAACAAACGGATGTATCGAAAAGTTTGTCGCAATTAAACGAGCTCGGCAAAAAGCAGTTGGGCCGGGATATGCGAGATGCCAAAGAGCAGAGGCGTTTTCCAAGCCTCATGCGGTTACTCAGGCTTAAAGAAGAACAAAATAAAATTAATTTTGAACAGGCAAAACGGGAGTGGGAAGAAATAAAACGGTCGTCAGTCGTCAGTCGTCAGTCGTCAGAAAACTTGCTCACGACCGACGACCCACGACCGACGACTTTTGCTGAATTAGACGAATTTTTCTCAGGCAACGATTCGCAACTCAATCCTCGATTTGCTTTGGAACAATTGTATGGCGCACTCGAGGCGCAAGATTTCCACTTCCGGCAATATCCCGCGTTTACGGCCTACATGAAAAGCCGCATGGACCAATCCGAAATCGATGCGGCTGGGCTCGCCAAAGAGATTGAGACATGGCTAAGAGAAATGTCCTCGGCGCTTGCAAAAAGCGACGACGAAAAGAAACTATTGCGCAAGGTGCAAGAATTTCGAATGCTTCGAAAACTGTTGCGGCTGGAGCTGACGCGCGAGGAGTGGGGGTCACATTGTCAATCTGACCCTGAGCGTAGCGAAGGGGAAGAATCTTCGTTGCATCAGACTTTAGGTTCTGCGAAGCGAAAACATTCTCTGCGATTGGCAACGCAGATTCTTCGACCCGCCATAGGCGGGCCTCAGAATGACAATGCTATTAATTCCGCTTTCCATTTTTACCGCCTCGCCGAAGCGCGCGACGCGGCATTTATCGAAAACATTGAGCGCATCGCCCGCGAGAAAAAGTTATCGAAAATCATCGTCGTCACCGGCGGATTTCACACGCTGGGCCTTACCCGTAAGTATGCAGTAAACCAATCCAGTTACATTGTAGTTTCTCCGAAAGTCGACACTTCCACGCCGCCAGGCCGTTACCAGGAAATTATGTCGGCTGGCAACTCCGATACTGCCGAGCGCGCCCAACTCGGCGCCGTGCCCGAAGCCGATTTGCCGGAAGACGGTGTTGCGCTGGGATGGGACATGAGCGCGCGCCACCAAGCCCGCATGGCCTTGGCCAATAGTTTGGGGGCGGGCCCGCTTCGTTCGGGCCAGACTGTGGTGGGCGATCGCTTTTTGCTTCAAGACCAAATGGGATTTGGCGGGCAGGCGCAGGTGTGGTCTGCGCTGGACCAAGCGAATGAAAATCAAAAAGTAATTTTGAAATGGGTACGCCGTCCCGTGCAATTTGGAGGCGAGCTGGAGCAAAGCCGGACGGGATATTCAAGCAGCGGCGCAGCAAAATCGGCATCCGATAAATGGTTAGAGCGTGAAGCCAAATATCTCAAACAATTGCAGCATCCCAACTTGGTTTCTATCATTGATTTTCATCAAGCCGCTGACGGCGAATTTATTGTGATGCAGCCAGTGGAAGGCGTCACCTTCGATTATTGGATGGCGGCTTTATTCCGCAACCAGCGGCCTGACGCCCTGGAACAAGCGATAAAAAAATTAATTCCCGTCGCCAATGCGCTGCGTCATGCGCATCACCAAAAAATCATTCATCGCGATATCAAACCGGAAAATATTATTATTCGCGCAAGCGATGAACAGCCGGTGCTGATTGATTTTGGTCTGGCCGCAGAAACAGGTAAACGCCCGGAAGATCCGGAGGTGGCCAGTTTGGTGGCAAGTTTGATGACCACCCTTTCTCTTTCAGAAGGCGCGGTGGGCGGCACGCTGCCTTATATGGCTC
>JACQQR010000282.1 GCA_016206875.1 Candidatus Omnitrophota bacterium | reverse complement strand
CTCCCTCTGCTGTCTTGAGCGCGCCCGCCTCGGCGGGTCCGCCTGTGGCGGAAGGGCGAGGGGCAACTGAACGGTTACAATTATTGATGTTCCGTGATGTTGAAATGAAAGCGCGGAACTTAAATTTTGATATGGGTGAAGGATTGAATGATACATAAGAAACCGAAGCATATTTTAGAAAAATTTTTTGAGTCAAACTCAGACTGGCAAGAAGGATACGAATCGTTTAAAAACCTTCTAGGGCATCCCACAGGGTGGCTCGTTCTTACTTCAGACGAATACTCCGAAAAAATAAAATCGCTGGATCAGGGTCATTTCCATTCCAACGGGAATAAAAAATCTTTGCCGGAAGAAGAAATTTTGTATCCCTACGCGATAGAACTGGCTCGTAACGCCGTTTTTCGCTATCCATTCCGTGAAAAAGTAGGCACAGCGGGAGATTCTTATACCTTCTTTCCGTTGATGCACGTGGGCCAGATCAAAGGTTTCTTTGTTTTATCTTTCTCCTCTAAAAATCCCCACCGGCACAAATACCGGCCGATTTTTTGGGCGTTTTCTTCTTACCTACAAAACTTGGTGCAAATGGCATACAAGGATTATGAATTGCAGCATGTGTACGAAACGGTTCATCCCCGGGCGCTGGCCCTTTCTACCTTGCATTCACTGCATCGAGTCATCAGCAGCTCGCTTCGCCTGGGCGATTTGCTGCCCCGCATTGCGCGGCTCTGCGCGCAAATATTAAAAGCCCGCGGATGTTCTATCATGCTTGCGGATCCTTCAGGCAGGTATTTGATCCCCAAGGTGATTCTAGGGGATTATGCAAAACACAAAAAAACCATACGCCATCGATTTGGGCATGGCATTGAAGGCAAGGTGGCTTTAAACTGCGAGTTTCACAAGAGTTCCCGTTGTGTTGCCGTTCCGCTGATTGAGGATGATTTGGTGGGCGTTATTTCCGTTTGCAACAAGATTGACAACAGTCCTTTTGCGGACACGGACATGGAAATTCTGAGAACTCTTTCTGAGCAGGCCGTAGTGGCAATCAAGAATGCCCAGCTATTCGAGGAAAGCGAAGAGTTGACTCTGGGCAGCATCAAATCCATCAATGAATTGTTAAATCTCAGTTTGAATGTGGAACACACACATCATCAAATTATCGGGGATCTAACATTGGAAATCGGAAAGGAAATGCACTTGCACGGGGATGAGCTGACGCATATTTACCGGGCGACTTACCTTTTGGATACGGGGCACATCGCCACCCCGAAAGATATTTTGGAAAAGCGCTCCCAACTAACCCGCGAAGAGTTCGAAAAGATCAAATTGCACCCTGAATCGGGAGCGAATGTGCTGAGAAAGATTCCGTCGCTTCGTCCGCTGATTCCCATCATTTTGCATCACCATGAGCGATGGGACGGAAAGGGTTATCCGGACGGGTTGAAGGGCGGGGAGATTCCGCTAGGCGCGCGCATTGTGGCCGTGGTAGATTCTTATTCTGCCATGATTTCCAAAAGGCCGTATCGGAAAAAAATGACGCCGGAAGAGGCAGTCGAGGAGATCAAACGCCACTCCGGTACCCAGTTTGATCCCGAGATCGTTGACGTATTTGTCAAGGTGATGGAACGCAGAATGTTGGAAAACCGGGCGGCATAAAAAAAGGGGGAACATATGAAATTAAAAATCCAGGCTCCTGAGGAAGGAGAAAAATTATCCAAAGTTTATTGGATTTTTTTAAGCACGTCTTTTTTAATGACATCCCTGACTCTGATTGTTGTCACGGGGTTTTATTTCTCCAAGTAATGACTTCCACCCAATTTCTCCGTTCATCTGAGTCTTCCGGAACGCCGCAGTCTGTGCGGCCTGAGTTTGCTCCCAAAAAGCCGGGTAAGAAAATTCTATCCCGTTTTTCATTTACGGCTATCGCTTTTATTTGCTCCGTGCTCGTGTACTTATGGCTTCCTAACGCCACCAGCGGCTTGATGATTGCGGTGATCGAACACAAGGCCAAAGTCGATATTCGTTATGAGAAAAAGATAACCCGCGGATTTTCTTGGGTGCATTACCGCAATCTATCGGTTCAGCGCGGGGCCGGCTTTGAGGTCAAGGCCCGGGATGCCGCCATCCGATACAATATTTTAGATTTGCTCTGGGGCAAGTTTGAATTATGGCTGGATGCACATACAGTGAAAGTGGCTGCGCAAGAAGGTTCCGGCGGCAAGGGCAAGAATATTCTGGATTCATTTGAGTTTGACGAGCTGGAAAGCCGGTTTGTGTTGGCCGCAAAGAAAAAAGTTCGGATCGATTATTTCCGTCTTCGAGGACCGATGGGAAATATTTTAGTTCAAGGCACGTTGCGTGAAGGACTGGATATCCATATGATTTTTTCCTGTTTTCTTTCCCGGGAATTTCTGCTGAGTCTGCCCGGTTTTATTCGTGAAAATTTATTCAAGGATAACGAGCTTCCTTTAAAGCACTTTACATTCCGTTTGGAAGGCGCGTGGCAAAGCCCGGCCATCGATTTTCAATCGGATTTAATCCGGTTTAATTTTCGGGTAAAAGAAGAGCCGCGCAAATGAAAATACTTTCCTCTGAAGAGAATCAACGCGAGCGGGTAGGTCTTGGGATGCTGGAGCGTTACACCGGTTCCAAACAGGGAGATTTCTTTCCTTATATTCTGCTCACCAATTTTGATTATTATTTCAACGTCTTTTGCAAAAAAGCCAAGGTGCGTTTCACCTCAGGCAGTGTGATGGATACGGCCCACGCACCGTCTCAAGAAATCAGCATGATTAATTTCCGGATGGGAGCGCCCACAGCCGGGCTTTTAATTGACATTCTTTCCTATATTAAGCCCCGGGCTGTTCTCATGCTCGGCATGTGCGGCGGACTTCATCCCAAACTTCAAATAGGAGAGTTTATTCTGCCTATGGCCGCTATTCGCGATGAAGGCACCAGCGCTTTTTACATGCCTAAGGAAGTGCCCGCACTGCCCACGTTTCGAATCCAAAAAATCCTCTCTGAAGTGCTCGGCAAAATGGATACTCCTTATAAAACGGGTGTGGTGCATACCACGGATTACCGTTTTTGGGAATTCGACAGAGAATTTCGAAATCGGCTTGAGAAAGAGCGGGCTATTGCCATTGAAATGGAATGCTCCGCCTTATTTATAGCCGGATTCCGGCGTAAAGTGCCTATCGGCACCTTGCTTTTAGTTTCGGACCTCCCCCTCAAAAAAGAGGGCATTAAATCCCAGAAAATTTCAACGTGGGTGTTTGAAAAATTTTCGGGCCTGCATTTGGACACCGGAGTGCGCACGCTGCGGGAAATTCAAAGATTAAAAGGAGGCATTAATCTCAGACAATTTCAATGGTAGTACCGCATTCCATTTAATGTTGTGGGTATGCGGTACCGTAGTAGAGAGAACTTTAAAATAGCCGATACTATAAAGCGATTCTTTCCACACGAAGGGTACCGTTCTCACATGAAATTGGGGCAATTGTTAGAAGGAGAGCCGTTCAAAGTTAGTTCGCCACATCTGCTGAAT
>JACQQR010000005.1 GCA_016206875.1 Candidatus Omnitrophota bacterium | reverse complement strand
TAACCTTTATGGTAACGCAAGCCAGATGCTTTCCGCCAAAGGCGGACCCGCCTCTGGCGGGCGCTCTCTTATCGCTCAGCATGACAACTGTATGAAGTGGTAGGCACCCTAAGGAGGCTTGCCCCTTGCAATCATCCTACATGCCAGGTACTATCGAAGCACAATTAAAATGTTTATAAATATGTTAAATAAACCCTCTTTGTTTAGCAAAGCTGTTGCTTGGGGCGTGACCTTTGTGTTTTTGGTCAGCACACCTGCCCAAAGCGTTCCGATCCCATTTGCCTCTTTTGTCGTAACATCGCCTCCGTATTTGGCCATTCCTCAAATGCAGTTAGCCCCTGAAATGGGAAGAATCGACGAAGTTTTTAATGCCCCGTCTCCAAAAACATCCGGGTTTGTTTGGTTGATTCAAGATGCGCATGACAGTTTGGACGCGCAAGAGAACATACGAAAGATTTTGAATCAGCTGGCGCAGCAGGCCAAAGTTTCTCTGGTATGTTTTGAAGGAGGCGCGAGTCAACTTGATAAAAAGTTTTACGATTTTACTCCCAACATCCAACTCAATCAAAAAGTTTGGGATGCGCTTTTCCGGGAGGGTGAGATCAGTGGCCTAGAGCGTGCTGCTCTGGAAGCGCCCGAGTCGATGCGGTTTTATGGAATCGAAGAAGAGAAAACCTATTTCAAAAATATTCACGCGCTTCAAAAGTTGTTTTCTCTCGAAGATAATTCGCAAGAAGAAATCAAACGAATCGATTCTGGGTTTGCAAAACAACGCGGCACGCTTCTGAATGGGGAAATCAAAAAGTTTGATTCGGCAAGAAATGCTTTCAACGAAAATAAAATCCCGTTGTCACATTATGCCAAGCTATTGGCCCGTCAAGCGAAACGCGCAGCCGGCCTAGATTTAGAAAATGCTGCTACCCAAGCTCAGTGGCCGATGCTCGTGCGTCTGGTTAAATCCCTCAAATTAGAAAAGCGCGTTCAACCCCCTCACCCTAACCCTCTCCCCTCCGCCAAAGGCGGACCCGCCTCTGGCGGGCAAGAAAGTCTGGGCGAGGGGAAAGGGAGTGTATTTTCCCCTCTCCCTCCGGGAGGGAGAGGGACCAAGGGTGAGGGTGGGCCATTGCCAGGCCACCTGCGCTGGTACTTCGAACGCTGGTACGATTCGCTAGATCCGGAGAGTAAGCAATTAAGCCCGGCCGTAAAAGAATGGATCGGCTATCAAATCCTCAAAGACGAAATCCACCCGCAAGAATTACTCGCAGAAATTCACAAACTAGAAAACCTGCTCATCGCACACATTCCGGTGAGCGAAGAAACCAAGCGTTTTCTCGCAGACGAGCGCCGCTGGGCATCAATTAAAAAACTAATTCACTTCAAGCTTACGAAAGAGGAATGGCAGGAGTTCTGTCATTCTGACCCTGAGCGCAGCGAAGGGGAAGAATCTAGGTTGAATGATGACGAAACATTTGGCGGAGCGAAAACAAACTTTGCGACAGGCAATGTAGATTCTTCGCCCGCCTTTGGCGGACTCAGAATGACAAGAAAGTTAATTACCCTCGCCGAACAAAATTACCGTCTCGTCATCCAGCGCGATGTCATTCTCACACGTAACACCGAAGCACGCATCCGCCAATTTCCAGCCAAACAAATAGCTGTTGTTACCGGTGGTTTTCATTCCGATTCCATTACCGCCGCGCTGCGCAAAAAAGAAATCAGTTACGCCGTCATCAGTCCCACTATCCGTGACACTGGCCGCAAACTGAATTATCGTAAACAAATCGATCCGAACACTTCGAAACTCACCGCTCCTGTCGACGGCGCTTTCGAAAGTCCCGTTGCCCGACCTTTCCAAAACGATCTCCTTCAAAAAGCCGCTGAGTTTCTAACCGCGATTGAATTCGAGAATGGCGGCACGCGCGAAGCCGGAACTGTCCAGCCATCTGACAATGAAGCGAGGAGTTTGGGAGAAGATGATGATGAAGATGAATCTGAGAGGGAAGAAGAAGGAAAATGGACTGGTGCCAGCATCATCAAATATGAGCTGGAAGGATGGGAAGATATATTTGAGGCCGTGCTAAATAATTTTATAAGGAACGGAGTTCATTCCGAGACATTTGGCATTCTTTTGGAGGTGATTCCAGCCAGGCCGGATTTGGCGGAAACGATTTTCAACGCGATTAGCAATTATTCGGAGAATCTGTCTGCTGATGAACCTATCCTCACAGCCCTTGTAGAAGCGAGTCCGGATTTATGCATAAAAGTTTTGAGGCTGCTTTATAAAAACTGCTCCGAAATAAAACCGGATTCTATCCGGGCGATTAAAGAAGCCATCAAGAAAGAAAAATTTATGGCAGGGGAGGAATGGCTCGCAGTGCTTCAAGAAGTAACAGATTCTACTACAACCATCAATAATGGTCCATTGATCGGAGATCAATGGATAGGAATTGCCATATTCGATATCACTATTGAAGAATTCCCCGAACACATCCCCGGGCTTTCGGAATGGTTGGATGACAATCGTGGAACTAATTTCCATGATATGGATCTGGTATTAAATCGTCTGGGTAGAATTTTTGATCTTAGACCGGATCTAGCCGCTGAGATGGTCCCTTCCTTAAGTTCTCTCGTTGTGGCTGGGGATGGTGAACTACGAGAACAAGCATTCAACTTCCTACTCGAAATTTTTGAGACAAAGCCAGACGTTATCGAGAAAGTAATTGAACATTTTTCGTACGCCCTTTCTCGAGAAGCCGTTTCTGAAGAAGAGGAAATGCTTTCAAGTGTGGTTCCCCGGTTAATAAAACTAAGACCCGATCTGGCACATAACTTTTTTGATCCTGTGCACCAGTTTGTTGCTTTTCCTGATGACCCGGAAGATGACATACCACTTCGCAAAGTAGAAGCGAGTCTTCAAGTGATGCGTCAATTGGTGGCCTTGAGAAAAGATTTAGCTGAGCGGGCGATGCATGATGCGCTCCCTTGGCTCTCGGCGGAATATAAGGAACCCAAAGCGGCGGCGCTGGATGTGATGTTGGAAGTCATGGAACAGGAGCCCGCATTGGCTGTGCGCGCTTTGGAGCCGGCCATTCCATTTCTTTGGAATCAAGATGAATATATTCGAGCCGCTATTCGGGAACCGCTTTTGGCGAGGCTTTCGGAGCATCCCGAGTGGGCGGCATTGATTCTGGATCATTTTCGTCCCGGAGCCATTCCTATCTCAGAACGGCTTGAAGTTTTTTCTGCCGTGGCTCAGTTGGAATTGGATGAGTCCACTAGCGAAGCAGTGGCCGAAGCACTATTGCCTGTGCATGGAGGCTATGGTCAAGAATCTACAAAATCCATTTTGCTTTTGAAAAAGTTAATCGCCCGCCGCCAAGGCGAGGAAAGTGGGAAATCACTGGTTCGCGTTTTGATGGCGGAAATGAAAAAGTATTTCTCCCGGCCTCGCCTAAAACCGCATGATGTGCAAACCGCGGCTGATTGGATATCTGTTTTGGCAAACATAACTCCAGACTTTCATGACAAAGAGTTGGCAAGAGAAGCGGTGATCCAAGTGATGGAAATTTCCCAAAGAGGATTGATTCCCGAAGGGACTGAATTTGGAACAGCGCTTGCCCGTGTGTATCCAAGATTCCTAGAGGACGAAGTCCTTCTTGAAAAAATTATGACCACAGAAGATATGATGGAGGAATTGGCGCCCGCATTTAGCGATCAAAAAACCTTCCCTATTTCCGTAACGCGCGAATTGGCGGGAAAAGTAATGGTATATCTGGATCATAAAGAAAGTGCCGTGCGTTTGCGCGCTGCGCATTTATTGGGAGCTTTGTCCGATGTAGATTCAGAGCATCAGGTGTTTAACTTGGGCTTGCTGCGTGATCTGGCGGAGCGTATGAATGACAGAAAAGAAGAATTTCGCGACACTGCGATTTGGAAAAAATTCGGAACTATTTTTGAAGAATTGTTAGCCGCGCGCGCCGATCACAAATCTATTCTGGAACGCGTGCTGCATACTTTGATGCGAATGGCAGGAGCCCCCGCTATGCTCATCGGGATCCTTTTGGCGGAGCTCCATAAGGAAAAAGAACTTGAGAAAGCCCGGAGAAAAGAAAACAACTCGAAGCTAGTGCATGAAACCGACCGACTCCTTGAGCTGGCAACTGAAAGAGGGCTTTTCCAGCCTATGCAATTTGCCCCAATTTTAGAGGACGGAGCTCTCGGAAATCTCCTGGCCATGGAATTAACTGAACTCCAAATGCGCGAATATCTGGATCGCATCGAAAAGGTTCGCAAACTAGCGGAGCGGGCCCGGGCGGCTTTATCCCCGGAGGAACTTTTATTTGCTGCCGATACTTTGTGGCTGGACGGAGAAGAGAAAAAAATTTATTTAGACGGCATTGATAAGGAATTGGGAGAGCAGCATTTGGCGGCTTCTCCATCCCGGGAAGCGTATCAAGCTCTTCGAATTCGCTTGGAAATGTTTGTCGCAGATCCCGAGAATCCGGGCCAAGAATTGGATGCGCAGCAAAAATTAAAACAGGAATCGCTTAAAAAAGGATACGGATTGGAAAAGGATCAGCCTGTAATGGATCGCACGGTGCGGCTCATCAGTTTGGCGGGAGATGACCGCTTTTATGGAGAAGACGATTCAACACGCGAGATCATTTTAGAGACGGTTCGTACACGAAAAGCAAATCCAGCAGATTGGGTCGGTTATTTAGACAGATGGAATTTGATTCAGCAATCGGGAATTTTAGAGTCTGGGGTGTTTACGAACGGTTTGGCTCTGGAACGATTTTTGGTCGAAGCAAAAAACGAAATTGAGCTTCGTTCTAAAATCAACAATTTAAAAATTGCTTTGGATGCGGCTTTGGTCGAAGACAAAGAAATCAGTGCCGCCGAAGCGTTTGCGTATGCAAACAGAATCAAGGATTTTCCGCCCGACCGGCACGGCCGTCTGCAAAAATTACGCCGTATCTTTAAAAAAGAAAAGGCAGGAATGATGGAGACTGTTCGAAATGGGCTGGCTGCTTCGGTGAACAAAGTATTTGGAATTTTTGCAAAGGCACGTCACGTAGTTTCCGAGCCTCAACCAGCAAACGCTGTTCCCGTGCAAAAAATGCCCGAAGCCTTGGATCCAGTAATTCGCGATCAAGTGGAAGAAGCGTTCTTCGCCTCCTGGGTGGATCTCGGGGAACAGGTGCATGAACTTTGGGGCGAGCGTTTTATCGGCATCAAAGAACATCGCAGACAATATTATCTGGTCTATTCTTTTGTAGATCCAGAAACCGAAGCTGGAGAATATATCTTTTTGGATTTCAGGGCAGAGCTGGCCGATTTGAAGCCGGTAAATTTGATCACCGATCCGGCCAAGCTGGAAGCGCTGCTTCCACAATTAACGAGCGAACGCGAGGGAGCGGAATCGGGTGACGCGGGAAGTCCGCCTTCTTCACCGGGCATAGCACCCACTAGCGCAATCGGCACAGCGACTGCCGTTGAATCGCAAGTCCCAGCGGATAAAGAAATAAAAGTAAGCGAACAGCCCACCAGAGCGAAACAGAAAAGAACCAAAAAACGTGACCGTCGAGTTGGAGAAGTTCCCGGCGCGCCCACATCCGGTCCCGAGCAAACCCGTGAAGAACCTCCAACCGATGAAGCCCCCGGCACAGTCGTCGCAGAGAGTTTGGGGAAAAAAGAAGCGAAGAAACTTTTTGAAGAAGTAATCGGCAGGTTCCATGAGATTCGTTGGGATAGTTTGCCACAGCAAACCAGGGATATTTTTGAAAAAGATTTGAAGAGTCATGCGGATTTTGGCCTGAATAAAGATTTTGCAGAAATGCTCAGATCTAGTGCTGCTTCTTTAGACAGCTTTGGGCGGCGGGGAAGCCAGCCTCAATTCGAATATTTGTTCCGACAAGCTTTGCCTAATCTGAGGAATCTGTTGGGAAATTTAGAACCCTACTGGGAAGGTCTCGTTTGTTATTTCAGTTATGACTCACAATGGTCAAATAAGCAAGCAGAGCAGATGGTTGCATGGCTCAAAGAGATATTTGGAGAGGATTTAAAACGCTATTGGCCCGAAATCATTCGAGAAAGCGAAACCGGTCAGGGCATGCATGCACTCCGATGGGGTATTTTTAAATTAATGGAATACAAAGATTATATTCACTCCATAGAAGACTTCAAACTTTTTGCGGCAAATTTTAGAAAGGGAGGAAGACTATTGAATGTATCTCCTCAAGTACTGATCGATCTTTTTGGTGCGAAGCTCCCCACATTTCTACCTTCTTGTGCAGAAATAATGACATTTGATGATTATGCAAATCATTCTATTTTTTTTACAATAACTAAGCTAAAGAAAATTTTAGGAGAACAATTTTATATAACGTGGCCTCTCTTGGTGAGGCTCATACAATTTAGCGGCGCCAGAGCCAATGGAAATTTAGAGTATCTTAGAATTTTATTATGGGATATCAAAGATGCGGGAAAAGACCCTCAACGACTTCTTCAATTGGTTGATTTGATTCTCCAAATAAACCCCCAACCCTCTCCGTCTTTTCTGGAAGGGTTGTACCAGGCCATGCATCGTATTAGTCAGGCCGATTTTGAAAAAGATTATTTCACTGAAGATTTGCAAAAAAAATATGCCTGGATGATAGCGCCTCAAATAATTTCTTTTGACTTATCAAAAGCCGAAACAGATCAAATTCTTGAATTTATTTCTGAAACCGGTGATTTTAATCCTGATTTCTACTCGTATTATCTTAAACAGCCAGATGTAGCTTTGAAACGGGTCCGGGGATTTACCGATTTAGTTTTATCCGATGACATGACCGAAGAGGGAATTCGCCGTTTTAAAAGCTCTTTAGATCAAATGGGGTTAAACGGTTTGGCAATCACAGTAGCTGCAATACAAATGGCCATTCCCTCTTCTCGCTCTGGGTGTGCGGGGCAAGAAGAAGCGCAAAATATTTTAGGCCAGTTTTTGGAAGAGGGTTCTATTAGCAACCCATTTAGAGATAGAGAAAAATCTTCTCTTTGGGATATAGACCTTGATTTTGCTGAAGAATTTGGAAATAACCCAGATCCAAGTGCGAGTTTGGCAAAAAACTTGCGTTTCAAAGTTGTCAAGGGAATCGCTCATGGTTTGTCTTATCAATTGACCGGCGAAAGTTCATTATCAAAAGATATTTGGTATAGCGGCGATTTTTTCTGGCTTGCCGTGATCGACAAATCCAAAAAGAAAGTAATCGGTTATTTGAAATTGCTAGAAAGATATCACGAAGGTAGAAAGACCTTAATCGCGTTTGATCTTGATCCTCAAGATGAAGCATTGAAAGAAATCCCTGTTGAATCATTTTGGTATGTTGTAAAAAAAGCATTGAAGCGGATCGCTGACAAGAAACAATTCAGCTTATTATTTTTTCCCGGGCCGGGAAGGGGTTTGTTTGGCGGACATGCATTAAGTAATAATATGAAAATGAAGAGATTTCTCGAAATGGAATTGACCCAAAGGGAGTATGAAAGAATCAATAGAGCACCTATACAGCCTCTGGCAAACGGCACCTATCGACATTTGCCGAATGTAATTCTTATGATAGAGGAGTTTGTTTCGATTCCTATCGATGGCGCCAGTTTGGGAGCTAAACTATCCAAACTTGAGAATGGAATACCCGCCCGCTACGGCAACTCGCCGGAGGCGGTGAAGATAACGTTTGAGGCTGCCGAGCAAGTGGCCAGCCTCGATTTCCGCGATTATTTTCCAGATGTTTACCGTCAATTTATGACAGACATCCAAGAAGGAGTTTTCACAGAAGGACCAGCCATTCTCGAAGATGCCCCCAGCCTTTTGGCTGGCCGCCTGCGCCGCTTCACCACTCACCAGCGTCTCGAACAATCGCTTTACTTGATGGCTTAGATGGATTTACAATTTGTTCAGTGGATTGCACAAATTGTAAATGCAGCCGTAACCTATTGAATATAAATAAGTTGCAGAATACAACAACAAGATGTTATAAAGATCGATTTAATAACAACTTTATGTTATTTTCTCCTACCACGCTTGCTTTTGCCAAAAGCACCCAAGGCACTCAAGGCGGTTGATAATTACTAACAAAAGTGTTAGCTGGCTTAAATCTCTCTTGATCATATGATGCACTAGTGTTACACTTCGTTTGTAGCAAATAAGTTTGCTCAAGGAGAATAACAATGCCCACCGTGCAACCCCGAGTTTATGTGACATTAGAACCTAAAACCTATCAAGTTTTGGAAGCTCTTTCTAAATCAGAAAAGGCTTCTATGTCTTGCGTGGTTTCTAAGCTGGTAAATGTGGCTTTGGAATTGGGAGAAGACTTATCGTTAGTGGAACAAGGTTCTGAGCGTTTGGCCAGTTTTCATCGAGATGATACGCTTAGCTCCCAGGATCTTCTGAAATGGAATAGGAGCCGCAAGAAAAAATGATGGCGCCTTACAAGGTTGTTTGGCACCAGAACATCAAGAAAGATTTTGCAAAAATTCCTGCCCGTTTAACTGAATCCATCGTTACATCCATTGAACATAAACTCTCCAGTGCGCCTGAATTTCTCGGGCAGCCTTTAAAAGGCACAGCGGTCCAGCTTTGGAGAACGGTTTATTCACAGTACAGAATTATTTACACCATTCAGGCGCAAGCAAAAGAAGTTTGGGTGCTTTCTGTGATGAAGCGGGAAGTTGTTTATCGTAATGCTCATATTCAATCGTTAGTTCACCTGGCCGTAGCGATTCAAAAGAGATTTTAGAGTTTCCTAGATTTGATAAATAATAAACGAATTATTTATTGACTTACAATCAAGACATGAGTTAAACTTACTCTCAGATTGGGGGTGCCAATGAAGAAAGCAGTGAACATCAATCACGAATTTTTACAAAATTTTCGCTGGGCCCAAAAGCAATGGACCCAACTTACCCGTACGCACCAAGGCAAATGGATTGCGGTGTTTCATAATCAAGTGATCGCTAGCGATAAAAAAATCTCTTCTGTAGAAGAGCGAGTAAAAAGCCTCACCAAGAAAAAGCCATTCGAGGATATTCCCCTCCTGTATGTTGAAGACCCGCACTGTATTTTGTAGGATGCCTCTCCATCATGATTCAGCTTACATTTCGCAATAGTAATTACATCCATCCTGATTCCAGGGAAAAAGTCGAAGTGATTCGATTGGAAGCTCTGATTGGAATTAAGAAAAAAGAAAGCAATGATTATTTATTTTTGAATGGAATTATTGATACGGGAGCTTACATCAGTTTGATTCCCAAAAGAATTTCGGAAGAAATCGAACGCACAATGCTCGGCAAAGAAAAAATGAAAGGTATTAACTCAAAAGAAGTTTGTGCCATTCCTGTAGAATTTGGAAAAGTTAAATACGTGCTTTTGGATCAAAAAGGCAATGTAACCAAAGAAGCCGAGATGCAATGTTATTTTGCAGATACAGATGAAGTGCCAGTAATTCTAGGTTTTGCAGGCCTTCTTTCTGAAATGACTCTCACTATGAACTATAAAGCCAATCGAGCATATCTCGATTAGTTTTTCTCGCAATTCCTGCTACAATGTGGCACTTTTTTACCAGAAGAGAGGTGCGAATTGATTATCGGTTTGACGGGAAAAAATGGGGCGGGGAAGGGTGAGGCGGCGGAGATTCTTAAATCGCTTAACTTCCATTATCTTTCTTTGTCTGATGTGCTTCGCGACGAGCTTGCGGCCGCGGGAAAAGAAATTACGCGCGAGAATTTAATTCATATCGGTAACCGCCTGCGCACCGAGCATGGCCCGGCGGTTTTGGCCGAAACCATTTTGGGCCGCCTGGAGGCCGATAAAAATTATGTGATCGATTCTTTCCGCAATCCCAGCGAGGCCCGCGCTTTTCAAAAAAGAAAAGATTTCATCCTTCTTCATATTTCTGCCACTCCTGAAATTCGTTTTACTCGCTTGAAAACCCGCGCTCGGGAAAGTGATCCGGGCAGTTTTGAACAATTTGTCGCGCTCGAAAAACGTGAAGCTGCGGGTGATGTCAACGCGCAAAATCTAGACGGTACAATCGCACTGGCCACGCTCACCTTGGAAAATAACACAACGCGCGAGGCGCTTCGCGCGCAAGTCATCGAGATCGTCAAAGAACTTTCGCGTGCCTCCAAACGCCCGGATTGGGACGAATATTTTATGGGCATTGCGCGCGTCGTAGCGCTTCGCTCCAACTGCATCAAGCGCAAAGTGGCCTCGGTGATCGCTAAAGACAAACGTATTATCTCTACCGGCTACAACGGCACGCCGCGCGGCGTGAAAAATTGCAGCGAGGGCGGATGTCCGCGCTGTAACGACTTTACCGCTTCGGGCACGCGGCTTGACGAATGCCTATGCTCGCATGCCGAAGAAAACGCCATCACGCAATCGGCCTATCACGGCGT
>JACQQR010000286.1 GCA_016206875.1 Candidatus Omnitrophota bacterium | reverse complement strand
GTTCAAAAGCTCAGTTCGCGCTCCTTACGAGCAAGCCTACAACAAAGCTCGCAATATATTTGAAGCGGTGCATGAAGCCTACACAGCCCCCAGTAATGGAATCTTGCAGAGAGTTCGTGCAATGGTCAGGAAACTGGACGGCCAAATTCAAGTGCTCAAAAATGAATATGAAGGTTATATCTACGACGAGATGGATCCATTAATGGATGTGGCAGGAACGATGATTTCAAATGATGACGATTCAGGAGGCAAAAATTTTTCAGAGTGGCGCAGTTCAAGGTCGCTGGCTTTTCGCGCTGTTTTGGACAAAGCTTATATTGATGAAGGATTTTTGCCTGGGCTTGTGGATGTGGAAAACGGCCTGGGTGTTTATGAAGGGGTAGAAGGAAAATTGACGGTTGTCCATCCAAGTGAGCTTTCGGATTATTATCATCTCTCCAATATTCATTTGCCTTATTTTCTCAACAACGGGCTTTATACCGAAGATTATGTATTCAGCGGGCTCGGCAAGCCTTTCCGCACCCTGGAAGAAATTATAGAAAGCGGCGATTTGCGGGATGCGGAAGGAAACTCACTTGAGGTGGATGAGGTGGAAGCCTATTCGAAGAATTCCATCAATCCGCAAGCGCAAAAAATCCAGTTTAAGACTGATTTTTCCACGGGCCCGTTCAGCGCCTACCGGGATAAAATCTTGGGCCTTGAAAAACTGATCGGCGGATTCTCCAGGCCCAATCAGACCGTATCGTATCAAACCCCCTTTGGCGATTACTTGCAAAACGAGCTAAACCGGTGGGAAAGTTATGTGGATCTATCCTTTACTTCTGAGTTTCAAGAAAAATTAACCACTTCTCAGATGGTGACGGATGAACAAACCAAGCAAACTAAGCTCGAGCCGCCGGTGATACCGGATACTTTGTACAACAAAGTAAGAGATTTAGTTTTCGAATCCGATCCCGCGCTGGCCGGAAATTTCAAGGTAAAAGAATCTATTTTGAAAGATCTGAAGAAAGAATATAACGGCAATCTCCTGCCTTTCTGGAGAACTCTTACGATTCAAGAACAAAAAAATATTGTCACGAACCGTGTGCGCTCTTTATTAAAAGAAAGCGGAGTGCTTGCGCTTCCCGATGCGCCCACTCCCAATGATGATCTTTCCAAATGGACTGTGATCCTCGGGTATCTGAACTATTGGCCTGTTTCTTTTTCTACGTATAACTTCCATGAGGATTTCAAAAATGAGCAAGCTGCGGATTTATGGGCCGATCTGCAAGCGGCTTTCCCTCAAGCCGCATTGGATGACTCCGATCCCAATATCAGGCCGGACGCGCCCACGATTGAGCAAAGAAAAGCGTATTCGATAGAACTTTCAAGAGGTCTGACTTCCGCGCAAGTGACCGGAACTATATTCAGCATGAATTTTTCATATGCTTCGCGCTGGATCGGCTCGGATGCGGGGAGCGTGCAATCGGCTTTGATGAAGCTGGTGGATGAACTGGCGCGGGTGAAGAACAATAGTTATGGCGATGTCACTAGAATCGTCGAAACAGCCCAGGTTAATTATAGAGATGAAACACGCACGAGGGGCTCAAATGGATTTGGCGTGGGAAGCTTGGGGATTCGGCCAATTAATATGCGCTGGGAAGTGCCTGACGAAGATGATCCGGCTACGGCGGGTGTGGATGAAACAGAAGATGTCGTTTTGTGGGATTTTATGAAATCGGATGGATACATGACCGGCTTTTTAGATAGGCTCAACGGCGGTCAAAACGGCGTTACCACTTCGTTGAATTCTATGTTCCTGGAGAAAAAGCGCGACCAGTTACTGTTTCAAGAGATATTACGGGATATGAGTCAGGCTCAAACAAAAGAGGCGGCCGGGTCGGGCGCTCTTGACATGGCACGTCGGGTGGAGGTGATGCATGAAGTGGTGAAACAGGAAGCCCAGAGCGAAACCGATGTGTACACAAGCGCGATGGACAAAGCCACGGAAAAATGGGCTGGGGCCAAACCTACGGATGAGGAATTGCTGGGCGCCGAGGAAGGCCACAAGATTCTAGACCGCGAAGGCACGCGCATATCGTTTAATTCGTATTACGACATGCAGCATGACCGTGCCTCGCAAATCGTAAAAACCGGCGGCACAGTGGTCAACCGGCTATTTGACATAAAACATAATGGCCAGGTGCTGGCTGAAGAGATTACTGAGGTCAGGCGCGTCGAAGAGGCATCACAAGCGGGCGGAGAAACAATTTATAACATGCAAAATGTGCGCGAGTCGCGCTTGATGGAACGTGTGGGCGCCGACCAGGATCATGACGGCCAAGCCGACTTGGTGACGCGGCGCTTTAGCACCACGGAGGGCGGCGGGCTGGGGACAACCATAGAATATCAGTACAGCAATGCCGGTCAGGAAATCGGGAGAGTGATCACAAGTCCCGACGCAGTTCAAACCTATTTGGATGAATTCGGAAATTCTGTGATGACGCAATATTTGGCCAGGCAAACTCAAGAAGTGCTCGACGCTTATGGCAATCCACAAACCATAGTCACAGATGCCGGCACCACGTTCTGGCGCGGGCGCATGACGCAAGGCCGTGTCTACGATCCGGTCTCGGGCTGGGAGCGCGAAGTGCTGGATGGCAGCAAAATCGAGACTACGCTGCGCCAGATTGAAAGCGGCGGCATCACCTACGGCGAGGGCCTGGTGATGGTCAACGGCCAGATCCGGTCGGGCTTGCTCATTGATCACGCGAAAGGCTATAGCTCAATCTATCGCCTGGATGTGTACGGCCACAGCCAGCAAAGAATCACTTTTCTGGATGGTGAAGATTATGAAGGACTGTTTAAAGGTCTAATTTTTTCGCGTATCAAAGACGGCGAAGAAGTTATTTTTGATACGGAGACAGGCCTGGTTTCGGGCAGACTGCTGGACAAAGGCACAGGAGTTGTGACCGAGCGTTCGCTGGGCACAAACGGAGCGGTGAATGAAAGTGTGAAATACACACGCCGCTTTATTGACGCCAACGGAAGAGTTTTTGCCGCCGGCACCCAATTTGTCAACGGCCGATTGGTCGCGGGTGGGGAAGAGCGCGTACTCACAGAAGCTGCGTGGGTAGGAAATGAACTGTATCAACCCGGCTCAATTACCGTCAACGGCCAAATCGTAGAGGGCACATCCGTAAACGCCGTCACCGGCGAAGTCAAAGAATATCACCGCGCCTCCGCCCTGCTCGGCTCCTTCGTCGACGTCACCACCAAAAATTGGGTAGGCGGCGAACTAGTAAAAACCGCCGAACAAAAATTCACAGACGTCTGGGTAAAAGACGCCGAAGGAAAAATGAAATTCAAACGCCTGCTGATGGAAGAGACAAGGTTTGGGAAAGCCACAATTGGTTTTGGAATAGTGGTAGAAACGCAAGAAACCTCAAAATACAGCTATTACGGAGGCGATTACAACACACGACTTGTTGAAAGTACTAAATCAGCACAAGTAGGAGATGCAGAGCCGGTGGTTATGGAAAACAAATCATTGCTTATGAATGATTTCAACGGAGGCTCGGATGTTGAGGGAGGATATACGGTAGTGCGAAGCGCTGATCCCGATAATCCAAGTGGAGCAGCAAACC
>JACQQR010000285.1 GCA_016206875.1 Candidatus Omnitrophota bacterium | reverse complement strand
CCGAAGGCGAGAAAGGGAGAGGGATTAAGGGTGAGGGTTTAGCCGGCGGCCACACCCTCACCCCGGCGCTTCGCGTCCGGCCCTCTCCCTCTGCTTCGCAAGGGAGAGGGGCAGCAGCTACGCTTTTGCACCCAAAGGAACGGCCCATTTTTGATAACACTTTTTGATGTGCAATGCTATAATCCGCCCTCACATGAACATTCTTTTATTCGACATTGACGGCACCCTCACACGATCCGGGGGTGCGGGGCGCAAGGCGTTCGACAGGGTTTTTGCACGCTTATATCAGGAAAAAAACGCTTCGGAAGGCCTGGAATTCTCCGGCAAGACAGACCCGGTCATTATTCGGGAGATTTTCCAGTCCCGGCTTGGCCGTATTCCTTCAGAAAATGAGCTGATTCGTGTCAAGAGGGCTTATTTGAAAATGATGGAAGAAGAAGCGCGCTCTATCCGGCCTTACCAACCCATTGAAGGTATTGTAGAGATATTAAAAATCCTCTCTGTTTCCGAACATGTCCTTGTTGGACTGGCTACAGGAAATTTTCGTGAAAGCGCTTTTTTGAAACTCCAAAGCGCGGGCTTGAGAAAATTTTTTTCGTTTGGAGGATTTGGTTCGGATTCGCCCAATCGTTTCGAGCTCACCCGTTTAGGCATTGAGCGCGGGAAAAAACTCATCCCATTTCATGAAAAGTTTCACCGAGCCTTTGTCATCGGAGATACACCGCATGATATTGAAGCGGGAAAATCTTCAGGGGCCGTAACCATAGCCATGCTCACCGGCGCCACCTCACGCGAAGAAATGGAAAGCTCGAGCCCGGACCATATTCTCTCCGGTTATTCACCCACCGAAACGTTTCTGTCGATTGTGAACGGCCATCGAGTGCAGTCGGTAGTGGGTAGTGGGTAGTGGGTAGTGAAAGCTTTTTTCTACCCACTACCGTCTACCCACTACCGACTAAAAGAGGCTGGTGGGGAAATTTTGTTCGGCCGGCTTGGTCTGTTTCACTCCTTTCCATGTGACCGGAATTTCATGCACGCGAAAGTCGCGATTAGAGCGAAAAAATACTTTCCCGTGCTTGAGACCATATTCATAAATTTCTTTGGTAAGCTCGACGTCATTCAGGCAATAGCGTTTTAACTCTTCCATTCTTCCCTGCTTAAAAAGCTCAATAGCGTCTTTGCCGCTGCCGGTTTTGGAGCGTTTGAGCGTGGCCTCAGCCACACTGTCCAGCGTTACCCTGTGCCCGAGCACTTTTTCTATTTCTGCAAGCAAATCAAGCGTGGGCAGATTGTCGATGGAAGAGAAAAGATAAGGCGCCAATACCGGCAGGTCAAAACCGATGATATTAAATCCCACGATTAAGTCCGCGTCTTTGATGATAGGTTCCAGAGTCATCATGTCTTTTTCTTCGATGGCCAGATACTGATCTTTTTGATAGGAATAAACGCCGGCCACGGAAATTTTCAGCCGATGATACTTGTCGCGGCCTACGTCTTGAAAACCTTTTTGCGTTTCTAAATCAATCACAATAATTTTTTCAGGCATGTATTGCCTCAATCATCAATGTTTCATGGCCGGATGATTTCAATATCTCCGAACGTTTTGGCTCTGAAGAAACAAACACCGGCGCCTGATTTCCATTTTTCCCGAGTTCCTCAAGATGTAACCGGATTAGGGCCAACTCAAAGACTTCAAGCGGGCCGAGGCCTTCTGTTCCTTGAATTGCGCGCAGCGCGGCGGCTTCTTGGTCCACAGGGCCAGGCCGTGTTTCTAGGATTTTGAGCCGGCCGCTTTTGATATCGCCTATCAAAAGAGGGATTAAACTCTCCATTTTGTCCGGACTTAGCCGGGGCGTAAGGCGGCTTAATACTTCCCCAAAAATAATGCCGGAAGTGTAAATTTGTGAATACGATGTGAATATTTCGTTGATTGTACGGTGTCCGTTTTCACGAGCCATATAACGGGTAAGAAGCGCACTGGTATCAAAGAAATATTGTTGTTTGGATTCAGCGGCTTTGTCGGCCACGGCGAGTCTCTCCTTGGATAAAGGGGTAAAGTGCCGTATTCTATCA
Source organism: Candidatus Omnitrophota bacterium (assembly GCA_016206875.1). Classification (GTDB taxonomy): domain Bacteria; phylum Omnitrophota; class Omnitrophia; order Omnitrophales; family JACROU01; genus JACQQR01. The sequence continues at coordinate 4,809 of JACQQR010000285.1, read as the reverse complement.
CAAGAACAGTGGGTAGTGGGTAGACGGTAGTGGGTAGAAAAAAGCTTTTACTACCCACTACCGTCTGTCTACCGTCTACTGACCGGATTATGGCACAAATCGCTCAAATTAAAAAAATACAGAAATTACTATCCCGCTGGTATGCACGCCACAAACGGGCCTTGCCTTGGCGCAAAACGCGCGACCCCTATGCCGTTTGGATTTCTGAAATTATGCTGCAGCAAACGCGCGTTGATACCGTGATTCCTTATTTTAAGAGATGGATGAAACGCTTTCCCACAATGCAAAGCCTGGCCAAAGCAGGGGAAGAAGAAGTGCTCAAACATTGGGAAGGGTTGGGCTATTACAGCCGCGCACGGAATCTGCACCGGGCGGCAAAACAAATTGCATCAAGCGGGACAAAATTCCCCGACTCAAAAGAAGCGCTTTTGGCCTTGCCCGGCATTGGCAAATACACGGCCGGCGCCATTTTAAGTATTGCCTTTGACCAACGCGAACCTTTGGTGGACGGAAATGTGTTCCGGGTTTTTGCCCGCTTATTTAATATTCACTCGGATATTGAGGCCTTGTCCACGCGGAAAAAAATCTGGGGTTTGGCTTCGGCTTTTGTGCCCGAGAAAAATCCGGGTGATTTTAACCAAGCCCTCATGGAATTAGGCGCCGCCATTTGCGTGCCGGGCGCGCCGCGTTGTCTTCTTTGCCCCGTACGCTCACTCTGCGAAGGCTTCCAACAATCGGATCCGTCGCGGCTCCCCGTATTTAAGGTCAAAAAGAAAATCGAACCCTTCAGCGGTTGGATGTTTCTTGCCGAGCATAACGGCCGTTACCTGATTCAAAAACGTCCCGAGGGACAAGTCATGGGAGGGCTTTGGGAATTTCCTTCGAAGATGGAAGGGGCGCTAGAAACTCCGGAGAAACTTGTTTGGCGGCATTTGAAACTAAGAGGAGATGCGCAAGAACTACCGGGGAAAATTAAGGCGGCATTTACAAAATTTCGCGGCGATTACCGCATTGCGCACATCCGGCTGAAAAATTTGGGGATGCGAAAAACTCAGGTGCATGAACAGTGGATTCTGCCCCAAGAAGCGGGAAAATATACTTTCTCCGCCCCTTCTAGAAAATTGCTCAGGCTGTTGAAAGGCCCCACCTTTTTTCCGCCAAAGGCGGAGGCACCTTTAGCGCAAGCGGGCACTCTTTTTTTCAAATAGGCAGCATTTCGTCTTGCGTGGCGGCTTGTTCTGCGGCTAAAAACTCTTTTTCTTCTTCGTACTTTTCTTCCCTTTGATTTTCAGCCGGTTTTTCTTCTGCTTCCGCAGAAGGAACGGATAATCGGAAAGAGGCAAAACGGCAATTGGGCGGGTTTTCCCCGTACCCGATCGGATGCACGTTGCGGCCCACCAATTTGATGAAATTTTGTCCCCCCACATAAAATAATGAGGACGGAATTTCGATGGGGAATTCCCCAACTTTTTCAATTTTCAGGCCCTGGGTCACTGTTTTTAAGCTATTAATATTTGTCCCGGCATAGATGTCTATTTCCACGGGTTCATCAACGTCGTAATCACGGCTGAAAATTTCAATAACGAATGTAAAGGTGGGACGCTCGAGCTGGTCTGAAGTAAGATGAAAAATAAAAATCATCTGATTGCCTTGCCACCCAAATTCTTGCGGAACAAACCGGTCGGCATCTTTCCGGTTCACGTCAATAACGCGCTTGCCAAAATATTTCATGTAATGGGATTCGGAGGGTTTGATTTTCCAAATTATATTTTCACGGCCGTGTAATTCTTGTTTTCTTTCCGTCTCTTGAGCCCACAATGAGACGGAACCGACACTCGCGAACCACGCCGCCAACACGGCGAAACAAAACACCTTCTTAAGCATTGTAAGCCTCCGCAAACATACTACTACGTCGTTTCCTAAGTTCGTATAGGATTTAAATACTCTAACTCGCGGCCCCTCTCCCTTCCGCCTGTGGCGGAAGGGAGAGGGGCAGTAGGGTCATGCACCTATACTTCTTCGGCGATTCCGTTAAAAAGGTTTACTGCCCTTCCGGCCTTTGTCAGGGGCAAAATGACAGATGTAGTTTTAAGAAATGATGCCGTTTTTTTTTGCGTATTGGAAAACGTCCCCGGCCTCGAGGATGGGAAGAATTTCCCCCAGTGATTTAAGGGCATAACTTTTCCCGGTGGTGTGATTGATGAGCCGGTTCTGGCCGATATGCACCTCGGCCTCTTCGCCGGTGTTAAAGATTTTGGCCAGATGTTCTTGAGATTCGTACGGAATGAGATACCCTCCGTTGACTGAGTTGCGGAAGAAAATGCGCGCATAAAATTCAGCGATGATCACTTCTACGCCTGCTTCACGAATGGCAAGCGGTGCGTGCTCACGCGAGGAGCCGCACCCAAAATTCTTGCCTGCGACAATGATTTTGTATTCCGATTGCATTTGGCCTTCGCGCACGAAAGGAATATTCCCTTGAGGAAGCCCCTGATGCCCTTCGGGGATTCCCGCCAAGGCAAACTTGCCGAACATTTTTCGCTCCTCCGGATTGGCCGGATTATAGGTGAGATATTGGGCGGGGATGATTTGATCGGTATCAATGTCATTGCCCAACACATAGACCTTCCCACGAATATTCTTTTGCATATTACACGAAGTCCCTTGGATCGCTGATGGTCCCGCTGATGGCCGAAGCGGCTACGGTGAGCGGCGAGGCCAGATACACCTGCGCCGTTTTTGAGCCCATGCGGCCGGGAAAATTTCTGTTGGTCGTTGAAATGCACACCTCACTTTTGTTGAGCCGGCCGAGCGTATCCAGCGGTCCGCCAAGGCAAGCGCCGCAAGAGGCCGGACCGATCACCGCGCCGGATTCTTTAAAAATAGCGCTAAGCGATTTTCCGCCGATTTTTACTTCGTCGAGTTTGCGCGCGATCTCCGTGGTGGCCGGAACAACAAATGTGTCTATATGCACTGAATGGCCTTTCATAATTTGAGCGGCGGCCACAAAGTCGGTCATTTTCCCGCCGGTGCAAGAGCCGATATAGGCGCGATCCAGTTTTGTGCCTTTCACTTCGCGCACCGAAGCCTTGTTATCGGGTGAATGCGGTTTGGCCACCACGGGCTCAAGTTTTCGCACATCAAATACTTTTTCATAGCAAAATTTTGCGCCGGGGTCGTTCTCCACAATTTCAAACGGCACAGAAGTTTTTTGTTTGACGTAATCGAGCGTGACTTCGTCGGGCGCAATGACGCCGTTTTTCCCGCCGGCTTCAATCACCATATTGGTAAGCGTCATGCGCTCTTCTATGTTCAGCGAATGCACCCCGTCCCCGGAAAATTCCATCGCCTTGTAGGTGGCGCCGTCTACTCCGATTTCGCCGATAACGCTTAAAATTAAATCTTTGGCCATAAGATAATTGGGAAGTTTTCCCTCGAACACGAAGCGCATTGTGGGCGGCACCTTAAGCCAGATTTTTCCCGTGCCGAGCACGAAACCGGCGTCGGTGTTCCCGATGCCGGTGGCAAATTCGCCGAAAGCCCCGGCCGTACACGTATGCGAGTCGGTGCCTAAGAGAATTTCACCGGGCCGGGTGTGGCCTTCTTCAGCCAGGGCGATATGACACACGCCTTTGTATTTAGCGGTTCCTACATCGTAGTAGTTAGGCAAATGCTGCTCTTCCACAAAATCGCGGAGAATATCGATATTACGGTGGGCCTTTTCATCGGCGGTAAAAATGTAATGGTCGGGAATCACAATAACTTTTTTCGAATCCCAAACTTTTGCGCCGGCGCCAAAATGTTTTTTGAATATGCCGATAGTGCCGGGGCCGCACACATCATGCGTCATGAGCACATCCACATGCACCCAAACATTTTCCCCCGGCTCCACTTTGGATTTGCCCGCATGACGGGCTAATATTTTTTCGGTTAAAGTCATCGCCATAAATATCTCACTATCTATTGAATCCTAGCACTTCCTCTGCCTTTTTTTGTTTCTCCGGATCTACTTTGCTTAAATTGCCCGGACTTACTTTCTCGAATAAACCCCCCATCCATTCCTCAAAAATACCGGGTTTTTTCTCTCCGGAAAGCCCCGCGTCTTCCCAATCGTCTTGGGAAATTTCACCGGCCGGAGTTGCGATATTTTCCGCTTGAGCCAACCCGCTAACGGGCAAGGTCAAGAGTGCGCAGAATACAACCATATGTATTTTGTTCATGACACAGTCTCCTTCTATTATATAGGGGCGGCTTTCCTCCCGAAGGGAGGAAACTCTCCCTGTTTCTTTCTCATCATGCCATATTAGGAATTTTGCTTCAACTGAGTTTTGTGCAGAATATGCAGGTTTACAAGCTGGGCTACAAAAACAGCCAGGAATAAAACCCCCGTAATGCTTTCCAAAGCCGCAAAAATACGCGCCATTTCATTGCCCGGAATAACATCTCCGAACCCCGTGGTGGTGAGCGTAGTGAAACTGAGATAAAAAAGCAAATAGCGGGCATCCCGGCTCTCGGCACCGCCGGCGAGAACAAAGGCATGCGGGTCAAGCACGGAAAGAAATTCAAATAAGATTGCCCAGAAAACACCTATCAAAAGGTACAGGCATATGCCGCCCCGGACTGAGTCGGCCGTGACGGTATGCTGGGAAAACAAATTTTGAATCATGACCACAATCACTAGGCCGACAAAAAGCGCGAACAAACTTAAAGAGATCAGCGAAACCAGCTCGCGGTACGGCGCAAGCCAGTGAAAATTAAAAATGCATTCCAGAATAAACGCCCCCACGGCAAGCAATGTGCTCGCAAGAT